>NZ_WTKZ01000111.1:0-2777 GCF_011378805.1 Pseudoalteromonas sp. Z9A6 | reverse complement strand
ATACCTAGAAGATCGTTCAAGTGCTATTAACTAATTCTTAAATGATCGGTATTACTGCTATTCCCCCCCTTTATTTTTAGAACGATACATAGCCGTGTCTGCAAATTTTAATATATTGCCTGCCTGCGCATTTACACTATCAATTAGACAAATACCTATGCTGCAGCTTACTTGAAATGCGAGGTTGCCCACTTCAAATTTATTATGAAAAGCTCTTTGAATCTCTTTGGCTACTATTTTGCACTCGATGCTCGCCTGCAGTGTATTTTCTCCAACGTGTTTTAGTAAAATAATAAACTCATCGCCACCCGCTCTGGCCAACGTATCAGATCCTTTTATTATTGCGCTTAACCTTTTTGCTAATTCCACAAGTACTTCATCACCCGCACTGTGCCCAAGTGAATCATTAATACGCTTAAAATTATCTAGGTCTAAAAATAATAACGCCCCTATATTTTTATCACGCTTAACACTCTCCACACACATGCTTAATTTGTCGCTAAGCATTCTTCTATTTGGAAGATTCGTTAATGGGTCATAAAAGGCAAGCTTATGTACTTCTTGTTCGGCCTTTTTCTTTATTGAAATATCTCTGGCCATCCATACTACGTGCCTTTTTGTAGGACTATTGGGGTGGTAATGATCTAATGCAGCAGCCCTGCCTTCAAAAACTATATTCCCCTTTGGTACAGCTAATTCATATTCAAAAATTTGCGTCTCGTTAGTCGAGAGTGTTTTTTTAATAACGTCCATTATCATTTGTGCATCGTCTTGGGAGAGCAGGTCCTTAACACTTTGACCAATAAGGTCCTTGCTTGTATCAAGCAGTAACTCATTAGAGGTACCATACACATCGGTATAAATTCCCTCTTCACTTAAAATAAGGATGAGATCGGCATTACCTTAGTGAAGGCTTTAAACTTTTCATTACTTTGCTGTAAATTCGCGAGAAGCTGTTTTGCTTTGTTAAATTCGTTACTTTTTTCAAGAGCGATACTAGAAAAGTGCACAAAAAAATCGATTAACTCTAAATCTTGCTTTGATGGTGATTTAGGAGTGCTGTGATAGATAGCAAAGGTGCCTAATAAATCGGCTTGAGTTGAGAAAATAGGCGTTGACCAACATGACTTTAGACCAAACTTTAGTGCTAAGTATTTAAAGTCCTCCCACAGCGGTGAAGTTTCGATATTTTCAACAATAGTGCGCGATTTCGAAAATGCAGTAGTACCACATGAGCCCACTTTTGGCCCTATATAGTCTCCATTAAGCAAACTACAGTACTCTGGATGAATATTAGGAGCTGCGCAATGAAAAAGCTGCTGGCCTTTAACTGATAAGATTGAACACCTAGCGGATTCATCATCAATAATCTGCTCGATTGATGAACAAATTTCAGTAAGCACCTCACTTAAAGGTACCCCTAATGCAATTTTAGATAAAATGCCTTGCTGGTGAGATAATAACTTTTTTAACCTATCCGTACCCATTTTCCTTTACCCGTATTATTTATACACATTGAAACAACAAAAGCTTTAATCAAGCGCTTTTTTCTTACGCAGTAAAGTTCAGTATAGTTATGATTAGTAAGTTTTTTATTTTATTGGCAAAAAATAATCGGGCCTGTCTTAAATAATCATAGTTGCATATTACTGAACACCTATTGTTACTATATAAACAAAACCACAATATTAAAGCTAACACTTTGTTACTTAAAAGTACTGTTCAAAATTTTTAAGCTATTTATACTATAAGTAATGGTAAATATTTTTTGAGGTTACAGTGCAGATCACACAAGGTATGGAATACTTTTTTTCGGGGTTTAAATTAATTAGCCAAAAAGGGCTAAAGCGTTTTGTCCTTATTCCGCTATTAATTAATATTTTGCTGTTTGGTAGCTCGCTGTTTTTTTTAGTTGGCTGGTTAAGTGATAGTTTTAGCTACATAAACAACATGCTCCCCGAGTGGTTAAGCTGGTTAGAGTGGCTAATGTGGCCTATTGCTGTATTAGTTGTTTTGTTTAGCTATAGTATGCTCTTTACAGTTATCACTAATTTTATTGCAGCCCCTTTCAATGCGCTCTTGAGTGAAAAAGTTGAGCTTTACCTAACAGGTCAAAAAATTAACGATGACGGCTTTGCCGAACTAGTTAAAGATATACCTCGCATGCTTGCCCGTGAGTGGACAAAACTATGCTACTACCTTCCTCGCGCAATTGGCTTTTTTATATTGTTATGGGTTTTACCGGTCATTGGTCAAATACTATGGGTGTTGTTTACTTGTTGGATGTACGCAGTTCAATACGAAGACTATGCGTTTGATAATCATAAAATTGACTTTAAGCAAATGAAAGACGATTTAAAATCTAAGCAAGGTTTGTCATACGGATTTGGTTTTGCTGTTATGTTGTTAACTGCTATCCCTTTTATAAACTTAATAGTTATGCCAGTCGCAGTGTGCGGTGCAACACGTTTATGGGTAGATAACTATCGTCCAAAATATCGCAGTTAATTAAAAGGTTGCTAACTTTTTCAATATCCGAAGGACACCGCATTCTAGATTAAAAAGCACCTAAAGTGCTTTTTTTAATCTATTTTTAAAGCAATAAACTCAAGCGATGCACGCCTTGGTAATGCATCGCTTTGTTTATCTACTTCTTCAAATTTTTTAATCAAAATACTAAAGCGCTGATTATTAATATTAACGGCTGTAACTTCACCAATTTTTATACTGCCTAGATTCAAATTGTAAGTGCATAACTTGTTTTGGCTAGATTAAGT
>NZ_WTKZ01000110.1:0-2965 GCF_011378805.1 Pseudoalteromonas sp. Z9A6 | reverse complement strand
GCTAAAAAAGATCCTTAGAAAATAATTTGTCTTGGTGAATAGTTACTTAATTTTTTGATTAAATTCTAAAAACCATATTTAAAGGCCGCTGTTTACAATAAACAGCGGCCTTTATTTATTAATCACTATATAACGTATAAGCCGTACTTATATTCACACATCTAACACGCTTTTTGGTTTTTAGTTGCTTTAAATAATTGCGAAAACGCAAAACCACCTCCCGCGCCTGCAAGCAGTTGAGCATAAAAACCCCAGCCTCTTGCGCCCGCTATAATATGAATATTCATAATTGATTCAATGGCAATTAACACAATAGCAAATGCGACAATGCCAGCAATAACAAATAGCTGAGTACTGTATTTTTGAACCTTTTTATTAAGCTTTGCGGTAACAAAAAAAGCGATGGCAAGTGCTAGGGCAATAATAGCGCCGTAGGTAGGTAATAGGCCTAACCAATCATCAAGCGTTAAACTAGCACGATCACTAAAGCCCACCACTACACCTACATTAACTAATTGATTGACAACGTATTGGCTATGAAACAAGCTAGCTAGTGTGAATGTAAGTAACCAAGAAACTAAAAATGAAGGCAATATACGTGTTAAAAACGACATGGTTATCTCAACTTAAAATAAAGCTTTTCTCTTATGCTAGCCATGCTAGCAAAGGCTTGCCCCGTAAACAATGTATCTCTTTTTTTACTCTGCTTTCGCTTTGTGCGTTTTCTGTTAATGCAGATGTTGCGCTCCCAAAGGAGCAGTACAGTACAAAAACACTGGCTACGCAATTACAGTCTCCGTGGAGCATGGTTGAACTACCAAACGGCACATGGTTAATTACAGAGCGTGATGGTCATGTAGTTATAGTTAAAAACAACGCGCAATCAAGAGTAAAATTAAACCTAACAGGTTTATACGTTGCAGGCCAAGGTGGTTTACTTGACATTGTATTATCACCAGATTATAACGACTCCAAAGAAGTTATTTTTACCTATGCCCAAGGTGGTGCAAGCGCAAACAGGCTTGTTGTTGCCAAAGCCACGTTTAATGGCACTGACTTTTCAAAACCTAACATTATTTATAAAGTAGCGACTGATAAAAACACACCGCAACATTACGCAGGACGCGCCCTTATCCTACCCGACAATACGTTATTAGTTTCAACGGGCGATGGGTTTGACTTTAGAGAGCAAGCACAAGTTATCACCAGCCAACTTGGTAAAATATTACGTATAAACCTAGATGGCACCATTCCAATAGACAACCCATTTATTAATCACAAAAACCCAAATGCGCATGCTGTTTACTCACTCGGTCATCGTAACCCTCAAGGCTTAGTTTATGATTACGATACGCAGCAAATTATTAGCCACGAGCACGGCCCTGCAGGCGGTGACGAGCTAAACTACTTAACCGCTGGGACTAATTACGGCTGGCCGGTAATCACCTATGGCAAAGATTACTCGCAAGCGCGTATTTCACCATTTACCGAATATAAAGGCATGCAAAAACCAAGTGTTAATTGGACGCCATCAATAGCACCATCAGGCATGGCGTATTACGGCTCTAAACATACCGCCTTCCCTTCACTACAACAACATGTACTCATCACCACGCTAGTCGATAAAAAGCTCTACAGCGTTAATCTGGCCAACGGTGAATTTACGCAGTCTCACGTCTTCCCTGAGGCTTCAGGAAGATTAAGAGATGTATTTATAACTGATAAAGGTAACGTCGCGGTATTAACAGACGGTAAAGAGGCAGAGCTAATGTTGGTAAAACCAAAGTAGTTTACAAATAGGGTTAGAGGCGCTTCGGTTTTAGAGAGTCATAACAGTTTAAATAAAGCGGCTTTTAGTAAGCACGCCATCCGACAAAAACTATGAGTTGACAGGGACAATCAAACTTACCACATCCTTTAATACTTGATATTTGAGGTCAATATTTGCCCTTTGTTTCTTTCCTATATATTGGTGATACCGAATTAATTTGCATGAAGTAACAAATAATAAAGCTAATCGTAAAAAGAAAGACCTGACTCTATTCAATTCTAAATGAAGGTTTTAAATCCCATAATCAACGTCAGATAGAATAAATGACTGACTATAACCTGTCCTATTGTTACGGAATAATAATTATCTTGGATGCATTCAATCCCAAATCTGTCAATGAATTTCCCTGTATATAATGTCCCGATTAAGCAAAATAGAAAGAAAAATGACATAACTAAAAAGATTAAAAAAGCACCTCCTGTCGATGAGATCGAATTACTCTCAGAGAACAAACTCAAAATGCTAGCAAAGAACAACCCTATTAGATTAATCCCAATAACTCTTCTCTGGGAGCAGTCATATTTACCTTTTGCTGAACACGTTGCGCGTTTTAATCTCGTCATTTTCCACCCAAATTTGTATACTTATTAGCATAACATTTCTTTCTTAATTAGTAGCCAAAATTACTCTACTACTACACTAGTAAGGGAAGCAAGCTCATCCTTATATGAACTTTCTACAATTGACCATGCGCCCATGAAACTCAAAATGTTTTGAATCAAACTAGATTCTCCTTTAGTGATGGATACTGATGAAAACTAACGCCCCAATATGCCGACGAAACGAGCGCAGCGAGTTGAGTTCGGAATAATTGGATTGTTATGTGATTACTATTTAACGCCCCGCGCTTTTGTTTTTAGACTTAAACAAACCTTTACCAGTTAATAGCGACAAATAAACACCCACTACAATTATCATTAACATTGAGCCAATAAAAAGTTCTCTTTGAATTACAAAAGTAACTGGAATTACAGAGGCTATAAATAACATAAAAGTGGATGAGATATTCTTCTTAGTAATATAACTCGCAGTTTTAATTCTAAATAATTTCATTATTAAACTCCTTTTTTGTTTTCAGCACAAATCACATAACGAGCCTGTAGATTTACTCGTTTTTTTATTTGTTTTTTATTG
>NZ_WTKZ01000011.1:0-101100 GCF_011378805.1 Pseudoalteromonas sp. Z9A6 | reverse complement strand
AACAGATCAACCCTTTTTTGAAGAAAACTTGAAATAATGTGCTGTTCGCACATATTTACATCGAAATGGTTACTTTAAACACTAAAAAGGCCCTGATGGGCCTTTTTGGTTAGTTTACTATGAGCTTCCAGCCAAGTTTACCTTGCTGTTTAGACTCTTGTTGTAGCTCGCTGGCCATTAATGGATGATCTTTTAACCAGTTACTTTCAAACTTAAGGTCTAACACTTCATTTTTAGCAGTTAACTCAAACTTAGGCAGTACATCATCTTGTCTTCGCATTGATAAGATGACTGATATTCGTAGTAATCTCACTATATATTGCGCTAATAGACTATTTACCCCGAGTGAATTAAAACAGCCTTTTGGAAAATCAGATCGATGTGCATCTGCTACCGCTACTATTAATTTATGCTCTGACTGTGAAAAACCAGGCATATCGGTATTTTCCAAAATATAAGCGGTATGTTTATGGTACTGCTTATACTCTATTAGTAATCCAATCTCATGAAGCTGCGCTACCGCTTTTAATAGTGGTAACCCATTTAAACTTTCAATTGGCCAATCTTTATCAATATTTACCGCTAACTGCATAGCTAAGCTTGAAACTCGACACGCTTGTTTTTGATCAACGTGATAACGACTCATAAACCCATCAACTGTGCGTTTGCGAATATCGTTATTATGAAACTCCGGAACCATGCTATATAAAACACCTTCACGCAGTGCTCCGCCCGCCAATCCCATTTTTTCTATTTCAAGAGATTCAAATAGTGCGATTAAGATTGCGAGTCCTGATACAAATACCAGTCGACGGTCTTCACTTAATCCAGGAAGGTCTAGCGCTGCAATAGTGCTAAATGCAATTGCTTGATCTTTTATAGTGTTGAGCTTTTCAAGTGTAAGTAAGTCGTCAAGATTTTGCGCGACCATAATTTCTTGAATTGCTTGTACTGTACCAGAAGCTCCAGATGCAGTTTGCCATCCAGCTGCTTTATACTCTGGAGAAATTTCATCAATGACTGTACGAGCCGCTTTTATTGCTGCGTTAAAGTTACTTTTACTTAGTTGGCAATCTTTAAAATAGCGTTCAAGATAGGTAACACAGCCCATATTGAGGCTTTTGTAATGTAGGGCATCAAATGCTTTACCAATTACAACTTCTGTACTTGCACCACCAATATCAATAACAAGCTGTTTGCCAGTACAAGATGAAGTATGGGCAACACCTTTATAAATTGTGCGCGCTTCTAATTCTCCGCTAATAACATTAATGTTATGACCTAGAATTTTTTCGGCATGATTTTTAAATACGTCGGCGTTAGTTGCTAAGCGTAAGGTAGCTGTTGCTACTATGGTGATGTTTTTGTCTGGGATATCTTGTAGACGCTCAGCAAAAAGGGCAAGGCATTCCCAGCCTCGCTGCATTGCTTCAGTGCTTAATACGTTTCCTTTATCAAGCCCTGCGGCTAATCGGACTTTGCGTTTAACACGTCCAATTGTTTGTAGACCGCCAGCAATTGATTTGGCAATAAGCATATGAAAGCTATTTGAGCCCAAATCAATAACTGCGTACACATTTTTTTGCGGTTTAAGTTGCCCCACCGTTCAAAAACCTCTAGTTACTACTACTTATACAAACGGTCGCTTACGACCGTCCTTTTTGGTAACTATTATTTGGGCGACGTCCGCTGTTATTACTACGGTTACGTGGACCTGTTGAATAGTTGCGCTTTCTTTGAATAATAGGCTGAGTTAAATCATCTAGCAATGCTGTTTTATCATAATGTGATAAAGGAATGCTGTGCTCTATATATTCTTCAATTTCATGCAGGTTGTATGCATATTGCTCACATGCAAAACTAATTGCGTGGCCTGATGCACCAGCGCGGCCAGTACGGCCAATACGGTGAACATAATCTTCACAATCGTCAGGTAAATCAAAGTTAAACACATGACTTACTTCTGGAATATGAAGACCACGCGCTGCAACATCGGTCGCAACTAAAAAGTCTAAATCACCTTTGCTAAATTGCGCTAATATAGTTTGGCGTTTTTTCTGGTTAACATCACCAGTAAGCATACCTACACGATGACCGTCTGATTTAAGCCAAGCATATACTGTTTCACAACTATGCTTGGTATTTGCAAACACGATTGCTTTCTCTGGCCATTCTTCTTCAATTAAGGTTAACAACAGCTTAATTTTATCTTCTTGCGAAGGATGAAATAGCTCTTCTTGAATACGTTTACCCGTTTTAACGTCAGGTTCAATTTGAACATGCTCTGGGTTTGTCATGTGCTCAAAAGCTAATTCTTGTACGCGGTACGATAATGTGGCAGAAAATAATAAGTTTAAACGCTTTGATGTATCTGGCATGCGATCGAACATATAGCGAATATCTTTGATAAAACCTAAATCGAACATACGATCGGCTTCGTCCAGCACGACTACCTCAATTTCATTAAGGGTGTAACAGCCTTGCTTATACAGATCAATTAGGCGACCTGTAGTACCAATTAAAATATCAACGCCTTTTTCTAGTTGTGCACGTTGTTTTTCGTAATCTTCGCCACCATATACTAAACCTAAGTTAAGATTACAGTGCGGCGCTAAAATTTTAGCATCTTTGTGTATCTGAATCGCAAGCTCCCGAGTAGGGGCCATGATCAGGGCTCTTGGATGTTTACTAGGTGCTTTGCTAGATTGTAATAACCGATGGCACGTGGCAGTTAAAAACGCCAACGTTTTGCCTGTACCCGTTTGAGCTTGGCCCGCGATATCGCGTCCATCACAAATAAAAGGTAGGCATTTTGCTTGAATAGGTGTGCAATATTCAAACCCATTCTCGGTTAAACCGGCAACCACTTCCGGTGCGATAGCAAAGTCTGAAAACTTTTTATCGGTTAAATGTGTCTTAGTCATAGCGTTTAAGCATAACGTTTAAACTTGCAATAAGAAACAAGAGTGTTTAAATACGCACTAAATATTTCGCCTAACTAAATCGGAGAGCGCAATGAGCGAGAAAATAATCCAAATTACTGACGATAGCTTTGAAGCTGACGTATTACAATCAGACAAACCAGTACTAGTAGATTTCTGGGCTGAATGGTGTGGACCTTGTAAAATGATCGCCCCTATTCTTCACGAAGTTGCTGATGAATACGACAGCCGTGTGACTGTTGCTAAATTAAATATTGACCAAAATGCTGGCACACCGCCAAAGTTTGGTATTCGTGGTATCCCTACTTTACTTCTTTTTAAAGATGGCCAAGTAGCTGCAACGAAAGTAGGTGCTCTTTCAAAAACTCAACTTATCGAGTTTTTAGAAAACAACATCTAACGGTAAGCTAGAACAATAGAAAGGGCTTTTTTGCCCTTTTTTAAATTTATTTTGTATAAAGACTGGACGCTTTGCCAGTGAACTGCTAGTTTATAAAGCCAACTAATCCTTAGTTATATTCAACAAACCTCACTCAACGATCAAAGCGATTTTGAGTATGACAACTGTAATAAAGAACCCACCAATATGCATTTACGCGAATTAAAAGACAAGTCGATTAAAGAGCTTGTAGACTTAGCTGAGTCCATGGGGCTCGAAAACGTAGCCCGCTTAAGAAAGCAAGATATCATTTTTGCCATTCTTAAATCCCATGCCAAAGGCGGAGAGAATATCTTCGGCGGCGGTGTATTAGAGATTTTACAAGATGGTTTCGGCTTCTTAAGATCATCAGAAGCCTCTTACTTAGCTGGGCCAGATGACATTTATGTTTCACCTAGCCAAATTCGCCGTTTCAGCATGCGTACTGGCGATTCAATTTCAGGCCTTATTCGTCCACCTAAAGACGGTGAACGTTACTTTGCTTTACTCAAAGTAAATGAAGTTAACTTTGATAAACCTGAAAACTCTCGAACTAAAATTCTTTTTGAAAACCTTACTCCACTACATGCAAACGAACGTTTTCGCATGGAACGTGGTAACGGCAGTAAAGAAGATATTACAGCCCGTGTACTTGATTTAGCATCTCCTATTGGCCGCGGCCAACGTGGCTTGTTAGTAGCTCCGCCAAAAGCGGGTAAAACAATGCTACTTCAAAACATTGCACAATCAATTACGCATAATCACCCTGATGTAACATTAATGGTTTTACTTATTGATGAACGTCCGGAAGAAGTAACAGAGATGCAACGCCTAGTTAAAGGTGAAGTTATTGCATCAACGTTCGATGAGCCAGCTTCTCGTCACGTACAAGTTGCCGAAATGGTTATCGAAAAAGCAAAACGTTTAGTTGAACATAAAAAAGATGTTGTTATCTTATTGGACTCAATCACTCGTTTAGCACGTGCTTATAACACCGTTATTCCTTCATCAGGTAAAGTACTTACTGGTGGTGTTGACGCTAACGCATTACACAAGCCTAAGCGCTTCTTTGGTGCTGCACGTAACGTTGAGGAAGGTGGTAGCTTAACAATCATAGCTACAGCTCTTATCGATACCGGCTCTAAAATGGATGAAGTTATCTACGAAGAGTTTAAAGGTACTGGTAACATGGAACTTCACCTTAACCGTAAAATTGCGGAAAGACGTGTATTCCCTGCTATCGACTTTAATCGTTCAGGCACTCGTCGTGAAGAATTACTAACAAAATCAGATGAGCTTCAAAAGCTTTGGATTTTACGTAAAATTGTTCATGACATGTCAGAAATTGATGCGATGGAATTCTTAATCGATAAACTATCGATGAGCAAAACCAATGATGAATTTTTTGATTCGATGAGACGCCAATAAAGCGTTTTAGCTGAATAAAAAAAGCGCCTAAGGCGCTTTTTTTATATCTGGATTAAACACAGTTTAACTTTCGTTATACTTTTTAAGTACACTCTGCAGCGTATCAACGAGCGCTTTAAAGTCATTCGCACTACTTTTTTGGGTCCTGCGTAAAAGTGCTCTATCTAAACTTTGAGCTGATTGCGCTATTTCATCTAAACCAAACATTTGCGCCGCGCCTAAAATACGATGGCTATCTTTTTGTAGCGCAGCTAAATCTTCACTTATAAAATGCTGTGTAATCGTTTCACTCTCCAAAGCAAAGCTTTGCTTAAAACTAATGACAAGATCGCTCATATCAACTTCATTTTGCTGTGCAATTGGCTGATCTTCTGCACTATGTAGGTGATTAGAAAGCGCTTTATAAAATGAATCTTTATCTATCGGTTTACCTAAGTAACCACTAAACCCTAACTCTAAATAGCCATCCACTTCATGACTCATAGCATTTGCAGTTAAAGCAAAAATAGGCCGCTCAAAACCACACTGTTTTAATAGCTGAAAAGCAGAACGCCCGTCCATTACAGGCATTTGAATATCGAGTAGCACTAAATCAGGATACTCTTTTAAGCACTGCTCTACCGCTTGCTCACCGTTTTCAACGGCAATAACCTCGAGCCCCATTGAACGTAAATAGCGGCTTATTAACCTTCGATTATCAGGATGATCTTCTGCAAGTACAACACGCCCTGCCAATTGCTTATTTACCTTAGGAGCACTTTGAGTTTCAATCAGGCTTTGCGATTTATTTACTTCTGCGCACGGTAAAAAGAACGAGAACTGACTGCCCTTTCTGTATTCACTTTGTACACTGATATAACCGCCCATCATCGCGGCTAATTGTTGCGATAAGCTAAGGCCTAATCCTGTCCCCCCAAAGCGACGGCTAATGCTGTTATCAGCTTGGCTAAAGCATTCAAAAATAAGCTTTAACTGTTTAGAGCTCATACCAATACCGGTATCTTTTACAATAATCACTAGCCCTTGCTCACTCTTATTTAAAGCAATAATAATTTGGCCAGCGTGAGTAAACTTAATAGCATTAGCACATAAGTTTATAAGAATCTGTTTTACACGTATTAAATCCAGCTTAGTGTAAAACTCATTACCCACTTGATTATCTAAAATAAGGCGTAGATTTTTTGCTTTTGCTTGAGTGATAAACATTGCATGTACGTCATTTACAAGCTCAACAATATCAAAGCACGAAATATTTAACTCTAACCTATTAGCTTCGATTTTACTTAAATCGAGTACGTCGTTTATTAAACTTTTTAAATGGTCGCTATGGCGCTGAATTACTCTTAATTCGTCTTTAAGTGACTCCGGCTCATATAATTCGTTAATTAAAGCATCTGTTTGCCCTAAAATAGCCGTTAGTGGAGTGCGAATTTCGTGACTAATATTGGCCAAAAACTGGCTTTTAACATCGTTAGCTTCTCTTAGCTCTTGTGCTATCGCCTGCAATTCTGCAGTACGTTGCATAACTTGCTCTGTTAACTGCTGCTTAGCGCGTTTTTCTGCACCACGGCGATAAAGCGCAATACCAGTTATAACAACTAAAAGTAATAGTAAAAAAGAGAATAAAGTAAGCTGAGAACGCTGCGACATTTTTAGCTCTTGCACACGTCGATCTTGTTTAAGTTTTTCTATCTCTTGGTTTAATTGTGTTGCTTTAAATTGATGCTGAAGTACCGCTAGTGCATTTATAATTGCTGTACTTCTGAGCTTTCGTAGCTCACTAATATATTCTTGTTGCAAGGCCATTGCGCTTGAATAATCGCCTTTACTGGCTTCAAGTAGTGCTTTAGTCCCTAAACCCTCCCTAATTATTCGTTCACTGCCATATTCATGAGCAAGTGAAATAGCTCTATCTAAACTTATTTTCGCGTCTTCTAAGTTGCCTTTAACGAATTGAATTTTACCAAGCGCATGTAGCGCATTAAGCTCTAAATTATGGTTACCTATTTTAAGCGCATAGTACTCACCTAATTTAGCTTGCTCGTACGCTTCATCTACTTTTTTTAACACTAAATTAGTATTTGCCAAGTTAGTATATTGCGTAGATAACTTATTGTAATCATTGGCTGAAATATAATAACGCAGCGCTAGCTGGTAATAATGAAGTGCTAAGTCAAATTGATTACTCTCCATATGAGCAACACCCATATTGTTGTATACCTGCGCAATACCACTTTTATCATCTAACCGCTGATAAACTTTAAGTACATCTTGATAAAGACTAAATGCACTATCGTAGCGTGATAAGCGTATATAAACGCCTGCTATATTAAGTAATATGTCGGTTTGATCTTGCTCACTACCGTGCGCTTCGTAAATAGCTTTTGCCTTTAAGTAAAACTCTAGGGTATCGCCTAGCTTATTCATATTAAAATAAGCCAAACCAATATTATTTAGTAAATTTGCTTGTTCAAGTAGTTGTTCATTTTTTTCAGCTAATACTAGGGTGCGGGTATATTCACTTATGGCCTTTTGAAATAGGCCTTGATAAAAAAGTGCTACACCTTGCATTTTTATTGCACGAAAGTGCTCGTCAGGAAAGAAAGTATCTGAAGTGTTTTTTTCTAATAATTTAAAATAGTGTAAAGATTCTTTAAAATTATCAGCCGATAACGCACTATTACCTAATGCCGAATAAACAGCGACACGCTCTTTTTTAGAAACGTTTTTATTAGCAAGTAACGTATTTGCTAATTGTAATTTAGGCTCCCACTGCACTTCGTTTTTGAATTGCTCAAATAACGAATCACTATTTTTGGCAAAGCTAGGAGCTATTAGTACACAGCATATAGTAAATAAGAGGCATTTAAACTTGCCCAGCATAATTTTAATCCTTCAAACCGTTACTTATATCAGTGTAATCTTTATTGAAGATACACTAACTACTAGGGCCTAAACAATGCTTAACCCACTGATTGATGAGATTTTTGAGCTGATATTAACAAGGCAGGTTTGGCAAGTTCATACTTTAGCAGCAGAACTGACAAACCGCAGCGCAATAACAACACTCGATAAAAGCCCTGAACGTGATTTATTTAAACGCAACTTTTTAATTATGAATGCATTGTACCAACTGCAGGCACAATTACGCCCTCAGAGTTTACTCATTTCAACTCTGCATATCGAGCTTTTAGAAAAAGAAGGTAATAGCTTAGTGACAACAAACGAAAATTTGCGAGATTATTATTTAGATTGGTATAATTACGATACGGATGAAGATCAAATTGATGAGCTTTTGAATAGTTTTTGGCATCAGTTCAAAACGACATCACCACAACAAGCATTAAATGAAAATGAATTTAAAGCGTTGGCTTTAGAATGGAAGTTACCTGAAAACTTCACTCTTAAAAACGTTCAAAAGCGCTGGAGACAACTTGCATTACAAATGCACCCAGATAAACCAAATGGTTGTGAAGTTAAGTTTAAAAAAATAAAATTACAATACGAGCAGCTAAAGGTAGCTGCTCGCTAATTTGTTAATTTAGCCGTTTAAATTAACGAGTAAGGCGACGAGCGCGTATTTTACGCCCTTTAATGTTGCCTTCGGTTAGTTTGCGAAGTGCTGGTTTTGATGAATTACGCTCAACAGCAACAAATGCTACGTTATCAAGTACGTTAATTTTACCTACTTGACGACCTGCAACTCCATCCTTACCTGTTAGAGCACCAAGGATATCACCTGCACGTACTTTTTGCTTTTTACCTGAATCAATCATCAAAGTAACCATTTCAGGTCGGTACGGCGGTTTATCTAATAAATTAAACGGCGGCATTTGCTCTGGAGTAATATCACGCTCGTAATGCTCCCCAATTTGTGCAATTTTAAACGCTTCAGCTTCACCATAAATAGAACAAGCAATGCCCTTTTTACCGGCACGTCCAGTTCGGCCAACACGGTGAACATGTGTTTGCGTGTCATGTGCTAAATGGTAGTTAATAACCATATCCATGTCATCAATATCTAAACCTCGTGCAGCAACATCGGTTGCAACAAGTATTGAAGCACTTTTATTTGAAAAGTGAATTAGCGTACGTTCACGATCGCGTTGCTCTAAATCACCGTGCAATGCAACAGCACTGAAGCCTTCGTCAGCTAAATCATCACACACTTGTTGAGTTTCTACTTTGGTATTACAAAATACAACACAGCTTTGTGGTGTAAATTTAAGAAGTAATAACTTAAGCGTTGGATAGCGCTGCTTATTGTTATCCATTTTATAGAAATACTGCTTAATTGTGCTTTTGGCTTGCTCTTCTTCTACTTTAACCATTTCTGGATTTTTAAGTACACGCTTAGCAATTGCTTCAATAGCTCTTGGGAATGTAGCGCTAAATAACAATGTTTGACGATTTTGTGGAATACGCTCAATAATTGCATCAAGTGTGTCTTGAAAACCCATATCAAGCATTTGATCGGCTTCATCAAGCACCAATGTTTCAACATCATCTAAACGTAAAGTACCTTTACGAATATGGTCATCAACACGCCCTGGCGTGCCAACAATAATATGCGCACCATGTTCGAGCGAGCCTATTTGCGGACCAATTGATACACCACCACATAACGTCAATATTTTAATATTATGAATACCACGTGCTAATTTACGCATTTCAACCGCAACCTGCTCGGCAAGTTCACGAGTCGGACACAAAACTAAAGATTGAATACGGAAGCGTTTTACGTTTAATTTAGCTAACACACCCAAGCTAAACGCAGCAGTTTTACCTGAACCGGTTTTTGCCTGAGCAATGATGTCTTTACCAGCAAGTACAGGCGGCAAACTTTGCGCTTGTACAGGTGTCATGTGGGCATAACCAAGTGTTGATAAGTTATCAACGAGTCCAGCCGGTAAAGCCAAAGATGAAAAAGCAGTTGAAGTCACAGTAAGTTCCATAGCAATAAAATAACATGGGAGAAAGCCCCACTAATATGCAGCTTATAATAGCAGAATTCGTAATTGGCAACCATTAACAAACACATTATAAAACATGTTAATGAAAGATGTTGAAAATGATAGTGGTTTGCATTAAGATCGCGATTGTTTTTTACATATCTACGCTGGAAGCAATTAATGAAACTGAATTCTATTTACATAGCACTATTAGCAAGCATTTCAACAAGCACATATGCAAACACTACCGACCTTGAGCGCATAGAAGTAAAGGGTAGCTACTTTAACGATTACAAAGTAGATAACGCTAATGGCGCAATGAGAACATCAGCTTCATTACTTGAAACCGCACAATCTGTCACTGTAATAACCGACACTATTATTAGCGAACAGCTTGCCACTACACTTGGTGAAGTACTCACAAATGACGCAAGCTTAACTGCAGGCTCACAACAACGAAATCGCGAAGTATTTAACTTACGCGGCTTTGAGTTGAGCTCATCGACAGGTTATTTACGCGACGGTCATCAGCATTGGTCACACTATCAACAACCAATCGAAATTTTGCAACAAGTTGAAGTAATTAAAGGCCCATCAAGTATTTTATATGGTCAGTCAGGCCCGGGTGGCTTGGTTAACATGGTAACTAAAAAGCCTACAGCACAAACATTATTTAATGCCAGTGCCGATGTAGATCAGCATGGTTCAACTCGCTTTATGGTAGATGCTGCAGGCGCATTAACTGAATCAGAAGATTTACGTGCTCGTGGTATTTTAGTTAAGCAAGACGTTGACTACTGGCGTGAGTACCAAAATGGTGAAAATCGTGAGCGTGACCGCTTTTTAGGTGCTTTAGTTGTAGATTACGATATTAGCGATAACGCATTAGTACGTGTGCATTACGACCGCACAGATGACGAAGCCGGTTTGGATACGGGCGCATGGATAGACGATAATGCCAATGTAATTGGTAGCGATAAAACAATCCGTGATATGTCTTGGGCGTTTACCGATATTACCGTAGAAAACGTAGGTGTAGACCTTGAAGTATTTTTAACCGATAACTGGCAAGTAAAACTTGGCTATAACGAACAAACGTTTGAGCGCCAACGCTTTGAGTCAGCACCTCGTATGCCTAGCGACTTTACTGAAGGTGACAGCTATGAATCTCGCCCTTACGACCGTTTTGACGATTGGCAATTTAAAACTGCATTTATTGATTTTATTGGTGAATTTAAAACAGGCAGCTTACAGCATCAGTTTTTAATTGGCGCAAACTCGCTAGATTACTACTACGGGCAACGCCGTACTTCCGCTGAATACTTTGATTTTTCTGCAGGACAAGCAGAACCATCACGCCCTTCTGTAAGTTATAAAACAGATGATACAGTAAGCGAAACTGAATACGACTATTACGGTATTTACGTTCAGGACTTAATTTCGTTCTCACCAGAGTGGCAATTATCGCTAGGTGGCCGTTACGATAAACAAACACGAGAAGGTGCAGATAACGAATCATTTGTACCAAAGGTAGGTGTGCTTTATCACCCAAATGCTTCTGCAACTATATACGCTAGTTACTCAGAAGGTTTCGAGCCTCAAGGTAGTGAAACTCTGATTGATGAAACCGATGTAAATAATGGCATGAAGCTAGATGCCATTACCTCAGAGCAAAGAGAGATTGGTATTAAATGGCAATTATTTGATGACCGTTTACTACTAACAGGTGCAATTTTTGATATTAGTAAAGAAGGCACACTTGTTAGCGAACAGCTTGAGACGCCTATTGGCTCATTCACAAGTGAAACAAACCAAGTGGGTGAACAACGCCATAAAGGTGTTGAAGTAAGCGCTCAAGGTGCCGCTACTGACCGTTTATTTGTAATGGCATCAACTATGTACCTAGATGCTAACTTTGAACGCGATGAAGTATTGGAAGGCAAACGCCCTGTTGATGCACCTAAATGGTCGGCATCACTTTGGACCCGTTATGAATTAAACGACGCCATTGCCATTAACGCTGGCGCTTTTTATGAAGGCGAGCGCTTTGCAGATAGCGATAATACAATTACTAAAGATGCCTATACACGTGTTGATGTAGGCGCCACTTATAAGTTTAACTTAAGCAATACCGATATTAACTTACGCCTTAACATCGAAAACTTATTTGATAAAAGCTATTTAGGTGGTGGCGGCACGAGTAATGTAACTGTTGGCGAGGGCACAAATCTTCGTTTAGCAGCGCAATTTAGCTTTTAATTAAATGCTTAAATAACAGCTTTAAAATATAGCCCGCGTACATTTACGCGGGCTTTTTTATATCTAAACGTTTATACCTAACAGCATTAAACCTATTACAAAGCCTATTCATCTCATCTATTTTTTATCATGTTTGTTACATGTTCTAATAGCGCTAATTATTAAAAAGGCTTACCCAAATGAAAAAATTAATTACCGCACTGCTGCTTACTAGCAGTATGGCTGCAAACGCTAACAACGCCGAATTTACCCAAAAGCAATTACAACAAGTCAATGAAGTGCGCACCTCTGCTCTAAATAGTGATTTAAGCTATAAATTACTAGAGTCATTAACAACTGAAGTAGGACCTCGCTTACCTGGTACTGAAAATGATAAAAAAGCAGTGGCATGGGCTAAAGCTAAATTTAATGAGCTTGGTTTTGATAAAGTATGGCTTGAAGAAGCGACTTTTCCTGAATGGCGCCGTTATAGCGAAAGCGGAAAAATACTAACACCAAGCGAGCAACCTCTACATTTAACTGCATTAGGTAACAGTATAAGCACGCCTAAAGATGGGATCACAGCACCAGTAGTCTTATTTGAAACACTTGATGAATTAAAAGCCGCACCGGCGAACAGCCTAAAAGGTAAAATTGCGTATATTAATTACCGCATGAACCGCGATATAGACGGGAATGGTTACGGACCTGCTGTAAAAGCACGTGGCACAGGCGCGATAGAAGCATCTAAAAAAGGGGCTGTTGCCTACATGATGCGCTCGGTAAGTACTGGTCATCATCGTTTTGCACACACTGGCGGTAGTTACTACAAAGAAGGTGTTACAAAAATACCTAATGTAACCATTGCTAACCCAGATGCCGATCAAATAGCACGACTCATTGCTTTAGATAAAGACGTTTCTGTAAATATTAATGTGCAAACCGAAAGCCTTGGTGAAGGCACAGGTTATAACGTTATTGGCCAATTTAATGGTACCGAAAACCCTGAGCAATATGTATTAATTGGCGGGCATTTAGATTCTTGGGACTTAGGAACTGGCGCACTAGATGACGGCGCAGGCGTTGCACTAACAATGGCAGCCGCTAAACATATTAGCGATGTAAAGCGTCCTAAGCGAAGTATTCGTGTGGTACTTTTTGCAGCTGAAGAGCTAGGTCTTTGGGGTGCAAAAGCTTATTTTACAGAGCATAAAAACGAGCTAAGCAATATTGTTGCAGCAGCTGAGTCTGATTTTGGCGCTGATGTTGTATATGCTTTTGAATCGAACGTAAGCGCAGAGTCACTTCCTGTAGTGCGTGCTATTGCAAAAGAACTTGCGCCGTTAAATATTGAGCATATTGGTAAAAACCAAGCGAATGGTGGCCCTGATCTAATTCCACTTAAAGCAGCAACCTCAGCACCTATTTTTGAACTTGCTCAAGATGGAACAGATTACTTTGATTACCATCATACAGCTGACGATACGCTTGATAAAGTAACACCTGCTAAGCTGCGTCAAAATACCGCTGCATACGCTGTATTTGCTCTAATGGCTGCTGATGCAAAAACAACAATTAAGCCTAAAGCTCAAAATAAGTAATAACTGACATACTTACTTACAGTTTGTGGCTTTAACTAACACGCTTCTTGTTTTACCTTTAGGTAATTAAACAAGGAGCGTGCTTTATGTTACTTTTCAACACGAGTGAATCATTTCCACATTTTGCACAAACAACACGCTGCCCTCATTGTCAAAGCGACGCCTACCATTTAGTAAATAAAAGCCGCTATTTACGGTTTAGTATTTTACCTATGCTTGCCTTAAAATTAAGTTATAAACGCGAGTGCTATCAATGCGGAAAAAGCGAACCTGTAAAAATAACGCAACTACCGTTAATAGAAAAACTAAGCCTACCTAAATACTTTATTGGTGTATTTTTATTACTTTGGATTGTTTTATTTTTTTATCAACAGCACCTTAATAGCGAGTCTCGAAAGGAAGGCTATTTAAATACGCCTAAAATATATGATACTTACTTAGTACACGCCGACAAATTTACACACGAGCCCTGGACCCTAACCAATTTAAGAATTGCTCAAGTTTTAAATTTTGACGAACAATTTATTACCTTTCAGATAAGCAACTACAGCTATAAACGTAATAATAGTATTACTTTGGCAATGCGTACTAGCCAGCTAATTTAAGACAATTACTTTTCCACTAAAACAATCACCCTCCCTCGTGATGAAGTAGCACGCCTTTACAACGACGAAGCTATTTACGACGTGCTGCGCCCCTATGCCAACATCCTTTATGGTGGGTTTGTGATGCATCCTCCCAAACCTAAGCCACTATATAAAGGCTTAAAGCTCGATAAAAACAATCAACAAGGCATTATTTATTTTAAAGATGGTTTGTTTGTTGAAGCATTTAATAGCTTTAAACAAGCTGCTGAAGCGGGCTCTCAATGGGGGCAATTAAATTTAGCGCAAATGTATCGTGATGGTCAGGGAATAGATCAGGATCAACAGCAGGCTATTTATTGGTACAAAAAGGCCATTGAGCAAAAAAATACTAAAGCACAATTTGAATTGGAATCTCTTTGTAAAATAGCTAACTGTGAATGAGTGAATTTCAATATAGCTGGCGCAACAAGTACGCCAGCTTGGAATTATTTTTTAAATAACTTTGTATAACCTACATGTATAAGCACAACAACTAAGCCAGCAATCACGCCTAGCAAACCATCAAACAATAGAGGAGCTAATACCTCTCCTGTACCGCCAGCAACAGATTGGGCATAGTTTGTTACATCGACTTGAGTATGATGCAGTAACTCAACACCATGTACTAAAATCCCGCCACCGACTAAAAACATCGCGATGGTGCCCGCAAATGCTAAAAACTGCATCAACCTAGGCGCTGCTGCGAGTAAGCCTTTCCCAAGTAATTCTTTAAATTTATTAGCTGTTACCTTTGATTGGTTGAGTAAATAAAGCCCGGCATCATCCAGTTTTACAATACCTGCCACTAAGCCATAAACACCAATAGTCATTATAATTGCGATAACACAAAGCACTAAAGCTTGATTAAGCAATGTAGCACCTGCCACAGTACCTAAAGTAATCACAATAATTTCGGCAGAAAGAATAAAGTCGGTTCTTATTGCCCCTTTTATTTTTTGTTTTTCGTACTCAACTAAATCTAATTTCTCACCCTCGTCTACCGCTTCACTGTTATGAGGCAAAAACTTAGCAAATACTTTTTCAGCTCCCTCAAAACATAAAAACAAACCACCCATCATTAAAAGCGGTGTTATTAACCAAGGCAGCCATACGCTTATTAATAAAGCAGCGGGTACGAGTATCGCTTTATTTAAAAATGAGCCCTTTGCCACAGCCCAAACAACCGGTAATTCACGCTCTGCTGCTACACCTGTAACCTGCTGTGCATTGAGCGCTAAGTCATCGCCTAATACACCCGCTGTTTTTTTTGTTGCAACCTTACTCATTGTCGCAATGTCATCAAGTAAAGTGGTTATATCATCTAATAACGTTAAAAGGTTAGTGCCTGCCATAAAGCTTCCGAGCTCAAAAAATATTGCTATAAACATAACTTAAAGCGCTACTTTCACCAACGGTTAATTTTGCTTTGTTATTCTTACATTAGATTAAAATTTTGCCCTGTGTTTTAACTAACGTTTAAAGAAGATGGGAGGAAAAATGAAAGTATATTTAGCATTAATCGCTATTTTACTAAGCTTAACCGCATGTAGTGATTTAAAAACCAGTACTGCTTACCAATGCGATGATGAGAGCGTAAAACTCAATATTATTAATAATTCTGAAGCCGAACTTATCTTTAACAATAAAGTGCATGTACTTAATCACGAAAAAAGTGCATCTGGGAATAAATATATAAGTGAAGAGGTACTGTTTTGGGGTAAGGGTAAGGAAGCCATGTTAATCATTGCAGGTAAAAAAAGACAGTGCACCAAGGTTTAACATAAAAACAACCAATAAATCACAATAATGCTACAATAATTAAAGACCCATTATTGTGATGAAGTTATGCGTTCAATTGCGATCAAACATAAAATAATTTTAGCCTTTACAGCCATTGGCATATTGGTGCTAACAAGTAGTGTATTTTTTTATTGGTCATTAAACAAAATTAGCGTTAACAATACCCGAACCGAAAAATTAGCGGTTCCGGTACAACAGTTCAGCAAAGATTTAAGGCTATCATTACTGTCTATTACCAAATTTAACGCCTTAGCTTACAGCCAAGCAAACCTTGATTTACTTCAACAAAATAAAAAACAGGCGCAAGTTGAGCAACAACAATTTAGCGATATGCTCAATTTGTTAAGCACTCAACTAAATCAACAAATAACAATGCAAAATTTACTCACCAGTACCAACGCAGGTTTCGAGCAACTGACTGAAGTAAGTATCGCAATGTTTAGCGCTAAAGAGCGTAAGTTTGTAGCGCAAAATTCCACCATAGAATTATCAGCAACGTTTAACGAGCAACTTTACAATTTAAGTTCTAACTTACTTGATATAGAACTTTTAGAAGTGCCTGTAAAACAGCAGGCGTTACTTAATGCTATGTTTGGAACAGCGACCCGTATAGATGATTTATTGTTTAACTTAAGCAATAATATAAAAAGCATTACTCAAACTGCAAGTATCAATGATTTAAATAGTCATCAGCAAGATACTCTATTTCTACTAGATAACATCCAACCTAATTTCACCTATTTAGAGCAACAAGCGCTACCTTTTGATAATGCGTTTAATGCTAAAAATTTAACGGCTAAGTTTAATCAATTAAGAGAGTTACTTAACAACGATACAGGAATTTACGCCCAACAAAATAAAGTACTCAAAAGTGCTATTGCTGCGGCTCAAAATTTTGAACACTTTCAACAGCAATTTATAACAACAGAAGGTCAGCTTATTGAACTTAATAAATTGGCTGATGAGCGCTTTAATGCCTTACAAACTAATGCAAAGGCCGCCATAAATACAGGGATTAGTTCTGTAGTAATTATTACGATTGTTTTAATTATATTGATTATCGCAATCTCTATTTTTACAACTCGCGCAATGCTAAAACCGCTTAAAAAAGTAAACCGCGATTTAGCCCGAATCGCCTCAGGTGATTTATCAAAGCGAAGCCACCCACGTAGTAAAGATGAATTTGGTACTTTGCTAAATAACATAAATAAACTCAGTGAAGACCTTACTAACCTAATTGGTGCAATTAGTAGCGACGCCCACAAACTAGACCGCAGCGCTATTAAAACCAGTGAAAAAGGTCAGCAAATGACGGTTGTTGCACAACAGCAGTTAGAGCGAAGCGCGCAGGCAACATCGCTTGCACAAAATATGCTAACCAACTCACAAGCGGTTTATGAGCAAGCTGATAAAACATCAAGTGAAATAACCAATGCATCGCAATTTGCAAATGATGTAAACGAGATTGCTAATCAAAATAGTCTAAGTATAGAAACTTTATTGCAGCGCCTTGATAAAGCAGTAGGCAGCACAGAAGTACTCGCACAGTACACCCAGCTTATTGAAGCCATTGTTGAAACAATTAGTAGCATTGCCGAGCAAACTAACTTACTAGCACTTAATGCTGCAATTGAAGCAGCGCGAGCGGGTGAAAACGGACGCGGGTTTGCTGTAGTTGCTGATGAGGTTCGATCATTAGCTGCTCGTACACAAACCTCGACTAGCGAAATAAACACCATGATCCAAACATTGCAACAACACACTAAAACAACTCAAGAACACATTACTGATGGCCAATACCAAGCCAAGCAATGTGTTAAAAACAGCATTGAACTAAATAAAGCCGTAGAGCGTATTAAAAGCACATTGTTGTCTGTTAATCAGATGAGTGAGCAAATTGCTCATGCATCACATGAGCAATTGACTAACAGTGGCGACATTCAACAAATAATGGCAAAGGTGACAGAGCAAGCAACCTTGAATGCCCAAAATGCGACAACCCTAGCAAGCGAAAGTGAAGACGTAAACCAACTTGCACACTCTTTAACGAGTGCCGTAGAGCGCTTTAAGTTTTAAGTGCAAGTAATGACTTGCCTTGCATGAAATGGGTATAATACTTTAACTCTTTTGCTTAATAGCGGCCCACAATGAAATATAAAGATCTACGTGATTTTATCGATTTGCTTGAAAAAAAAGGCGAACTTAAACGTATCACCCAAGAAATCGACCCGTATCTTGAAATGACCGAAATATCTGATCGCACATTGCGTGCAAAAGGCCCTGCGTTATTATTTGAAAACCCAAAAGGCTACGATATGCCGGTACTTACCAACTTATTTGGTACACCAAAACGCGTAGCAATGGGCATGGGCCAAACAGATGTTAGCGAGCTTCGCGAAGTGGGTAAGCTACTCGCTTTTTTAAAAGAACCTGATCCACCAAAGGGTATTAAAGAAGCACTAGGCGCTATACCTATTTTTAAGCAAGTGCTTAATATGCCTGCAAAAGAAGTTAAAAAAGCACCTTGCCAGCAAGTAGTTTTAGAAGGTGATGATGTAGATTTAACTAAATTACCTATTCAACATTGCTGGCCAGGTGATGCAGCGCCATTAATTACTTGGGGCCTTACAGTTACTAAAGGGCCTTATAAAAAGCGCCAAAATTTAGGTATTTATCGCCAGCAATTATTAGGCAAAAATAAAATAATTATGCGCTGGTTGTCACATCGTGGTGGCGCGCTTGATTTTCAAGAATGGTGTAAAGAAAACCCAGGGCAACCCTACCCTGTATCGGTAGCATTAGGTGCCGATCCTGCCACTATATTAGGTGCCGTAACGCCTGTACCTGACACTCTAAGCGAATATGCATTCGCTGGGTTATTACGTGGCAGCAGAACCGAAGTTGTAAAATCTATTTCAAATGACCTACAAGTCCCTGCCAGTGCAGAAATAGTACTTGAAGGTTACATAATGCCTGGTGAAATGGCGCCAGAAGGCCCTTATGGTGACCATACCGGTTACTATAATGAAGTCGATGACTTTCCAGTAATGACGGTCACTCATTTAACGCATCGTAAAGATCCTATTTATCACAGCACATTTACCGGCCGTCCGCCTGATGAGCCTGCTATTTTAGGTGTGGCACTTAATGAAGTGTTTGTGCCGATACTACAAAAGCAATTCCCTGAAATTGTCGACTTTTACCTTCCGCCTGAAGGGTGCTCATATCGTATGGCGATTGTAACAATGAAAAAACAATATCCAGGCCATGCTAAGCGCGTGATGATGGGAGTTTGGTCGTTCTTACGTCAGTTTATGTACACCAAATTTGTAATCGTCTGCGATGACGATGTTAACGCCCGCGATTGGGAAGATGTTATTTGGGCTATAACAACCCGAATGGATCCAGCGCGTGATACAACATTAATAGAGAACACACCTATTGATTATCTCGATTTTGCATCGCCAGTCTCAGGTCTTGGTTCAAAAATGGGGATGGATGCTACCAATAAATGGCCTGGCGAAACCACCCGCGAATGGGGCGAGCCTATTGTTATGGATAAAGACACCAAAGACCGTGTAGATGATATTTGGGAAAGCCTTAATATTGTTTAAGTGTTTATATGTAAGTACATATCAGGCTATAAAATAACCCTGCAGATATGCTAGAATCGAGCTATTCGATTGCGTATCTGCTGTTACAAGCGCTGCTAAAAGGTAAAAAATGCAAACATTAAAAGCTGAAGTTGTAGCTATCAGCCCACTTACAGAATTTGTTCATAAAGTAATTTTAAAGCCACAACAACCTGTGACCTTTGAAGCTGGCCAATACATGCAACTCGTATTAGGCGAAAAAGACAAACGTGCTTTTTCTATAGCTAGTCGCCCTTCACAGTGCGATGCAATAGAACTGCATATTGGCGCCTCAGGTGCCGATTCGTATGCAATGCAATCGTTAGAGCATTTACGAAACGCCCATACCACAGGGCAGTTAGTAGACATTGAAGCTGGCTTGGGTATTTCACAGTTGCGCCTGCAATGTGAGCGCCCTATTATTTTACTCGCCGGTGGTACTGGTTTTTCATACGCAAAATCAATGGCTGATCATTTAGCTGAAATAAAATGCGACCGTCCTGTATTGTTTTACTGGGGCGTAAAAGAAGAATCTGCTTTATACGCACACACAGAAATGCAAGCATGGGCAGATAGCCATGAGAATTTTAAGTTTATTCCTGTAGTAGAAAATCCATCTGCTAATTGGCAAGGACACACTGGCTATGTACACAAAGCAGTAATGCAAGATATTGTGTCACTAGAACCATACGATATTTATATGGCAGGTCGTTTTGACATGATAGGTATTGTCCGTGATGACTTTATTACTCATGGTGCAATTCGTGAAAACATGTACGCAGATGCATTCGCATTTATCAAATAATTGAAATTTACTTTCAGTTATAAATAAAGGCACCTAATCGGTGCCTTTATTTTTATAACAACAAATATTTAATAGTTAAAACCTATCAACTCCATCAATATAAACAATTTCCTAAATCCCTATCTATAAACCATACTTTGTATAGAACATCAGCGGGAGAGACCCAAATGCTAAATACAAAAGTAAAAGATTTTATGCAACGCAAGTTGCCAAATATCACACCAGATACAGAAATGACGACAGCCATAGCAGAACTACAAAAATTTAAACTACTTGGCGCACCAGTATTTGATAAAGATAAATACTTAGTTGGATTTATATCAGAGCAAGAGCTGTTACAACCACTTACTCAAAGCAGTTATTTTTGTGATGGGATGGTTAAAGTATCGCAGCTTATGCAAACAGAGGTAGTGACCGTTAGCGGCGATACCAACATTATTGAGCTTGCACAGCAGATGCAGCCTGGTAAACCAAAAAACTACCCTGTTGTAGAGGGCATTAAAGTAATCGGTATGATCAGCCGAGCAGATGTACTTAAAGCACTTTACGATAATTACATAAGCTGCCAAACACACTAAATTGCAGATACAAAAATGCCGCTTATATAAAGCGGCATTTTTAATGCTCTTAAATTAACGTGCGCTAACGAGTGCTAAAAGTTCTTTTTTATCGCCATCGCTTAAAAATGCTATTTCTAACGCATTTTTTTGAGCTTTTTCCATATCAGCTTGAGATAAGCCAGCTTTAGGTGCAGCAACGGTATATTCATACTCAATTTCAATACCTTCAACCGCAGGATCATCAGTATTAATACACGCTAAAATACCATAATCTAAAAACTGTTTAAGTGGGTGCTTAGTTAAATCGTTTACTGTACTGGTTTGAATATTACTTGTTAAGCATGACTCAATACCAATACGGTTATCGCGTAAATAATCCATTAGTTTTGGATCTTCAATTGCTTTAACGCCATGCCCTATTCGGCTCGCACCCAACTCATTAATTGCTTGCCAAATACTTGGAGCACCAAGTGCTTCTCCAGCATGAATAGTCGAAGCTAAATACGCATTTCGTACTTGTTTAAAGTGCTCTACAAACAACTCACCCGGGAAGCCAATTTCGTCACCGGCTAAATCAACAGCGACTAAATCCTTTTTAAATGCGAGTAATGCATCAAGCTCTTTTTGACACGTTTTTACGCCATAAGTACGCGATAAAATACCAATCAAGTTAGCTTTTATATTTGCGCCCTTTGTTGCTGATTTAATACCATCAACAACTGCCTCTACAACGCCTTCTGGGTGTAAACCTTGGCTTTGTGCCATGTAGTAAGGGCTAAATCGAAGCTCCACATAATCAAGACCTTGTGCTTGTGCATCTTCAATGTTTTCAATTGCGATACGTCTACACGCATCGTAGTCGCCAAGCACAGTAACTCCCCAATCTAACTTTTGTAAAAAAG
This sequence comes from Pseudoalteromonas sp. Z9A6, assembly GCF_011378805.1. NCBI lineage: Bacteria > Pseudomonadati > Pseudomonadota > Gammaproteobacteria > Alteromonadales > Pseudoalteromonadaceae > Pseudoalteromonas > Pseudoalteromonas sp. Z9A6. Next base: position 79,196 of record NZ_WTKZ01000011.1, on the reverse strand, counting down.
CCATGAGGTTTGGTTCAGGATCAATAACTTGAACATGAGGGATTAATGCTTCAACGTTATCTGCAGGTAGCTCTATATTAAACTGTCGACCAAGTTCTAATATGGTTTGCGCACGTACATTACCGTCTAAATGGCGGTGAATATCTAGCAAAGGTAATTTTCTATTGATCATAATAGCAACCCAGTTTAGTTAAATTTGCGCGCATGATACGCAGATACAGTTATTTTTCAAGTCTATATGATTTGCGGTAAGTTTTAGCGGTCATATGTCTGCTTTTTGTGCAAAAAAATGATATAGCCTATTTTCCTGATAAGTGATGCCAAAGAGTTTTAAAAAGCGTATTTGCATCAATAGGTTTGGTAATATAGCCATTCATTCCACAGGCTAGTGCCTTTTTAACGTCATCGTCATGGGCGTTCGCCGATAGCCCTATTATGGGTAAATCAATTAACTCTAAATCACGACGAATTACTTTTGTTGCTTTGAGTCCATCCATTTTTGGCATTTGAATATCCATAAGCACAATGTCGTAGCTATTTTCGGCTAGCTTTTCTATGGCTTCAAAACCATCGTTAGCAATGTCGGCAATACAGCCTTTCGTTTTTAAAATAGCATTAGCAACATGCTGATTAAGTGGATTATCTTCTACTAAAAGTAATTTATAGCCTGTAAATGATAATGTACTTACGTCTATTTCGTTGTATTGCTGCTGAATTTGCTCTGCCTTTGGTAAAGGCGATATTAGCGGCAAACTAAATGTAAATGTAGAGCCTTTACCTTCATAACTAACTAAATCAATTGCACCACCCATTAACTCAACTAGTTTTCTGCAAATACTTAATCCTAAGCCTGTACCACCATATTGGCGTGAGGTTGAGCTATCGGCTTGCGAAAACGGTTTAAACAATTGTTTTTGTGCTTCGCTACTAATACCAATACCCGTATCGTTAATACTAAAATAAGTCATTTTTTTCGATTGCCAAATTTTCAGAGTGATTTCACCTTCCCCTGTAAATTTAACCGCATTATTGAGCAGGTTCAGCAGCACTTGTTTTAAGCGGATTGGATCGGTATTAATGACCAAATTTGATGTTTTATCAAAATCGAGACTTAACTTTATTGATTTAATGTCAGCCTCAAACTGAAGTAAATTAAGCATTTCATCCGCTAAACTCGCTACATTAATAGGCTCTTGCATTAAGTCTAGCTTGCCTGCTTCCATTTTTGAAAAGTCGAGCACATCGTTTAATACCCTCAGTAAAACACCAAGTGCCCCATCTGCTTGCTCTATGTAACTTCTAGCTTGTTGCCAATCGTTTTGCTGGAGCGCTAAATAATGCAGCCCTTTTATACCGTTAATAGGGGTGCGGACTTCGTGGCTCATGTTTGCTAAAAACTGCCCCTTTATATGACTCGCTTCATCTGCTTTTTGTTTTTCTTTGCGTAGTGTATGTGTTTGCTTGGCCACTTGTTCGCGAATTTGTATGTTTGTACCAGTAACTGAAATCAAAAATGTAATCAGTAACCACACAAACAACATACCTACTATTTGTGCAAGCCAATATACTAACCAAGACGTTCTAACTATTGGCTCATATAACTCAACCTGCCACATACGCTTTCCAATCAACAATTGATATTCTTTAAATAGCGCTTGCGAATTAGCGGTATCTGCAATATAAATTGCCTGCTTTTTCCTTGGTATCGTTGTATCAAAAAAGCTAGCTGAAATTGAGTTGTTGTGATCAAATAATAATGTTTGCGATAAGCGTTTCAGGCTGACAATCGCTGCCACAAAGCCTTGAAAATCATCTTCGGTAGAGGACTCTCTAAAAACAGGATATAAAAAAAGCACACCGTGTTCGGCTGTATTTTGGACCAAGTTAATTGGCTCACTTAGTGCAAGTTCATTAAGCTCTTTCGCTTTGCTAAGCGCTGCACCTCTTACTTTACTAGAAGCTAAATCAAACCCTAAAACATCTTCATTACCTTTTAAGGGATATACGTACTTTACTGGAAAGTAATTACTACGCGTACCTGCTGGTTGCCAAGCTCCATCTAGTGACTTTTCTTTTATGTATAGAGGTTTGCCTGTGGCTGGATTTTCATGTGTCTCAAAATCTGCGAGTTTATTTGCTGGTATATAAGGTATCCATTCGAAAGCTAGAATTTCTTGGCTGTAGTCCAACTGCTTTGAAGTAAATTGTTTAAACTCTTTAAAATCCACGTCACTACTACTAGCAAAATATGTAGCTAATAAGCCTAAATGAGCAGTAATACCATCAAGCTTTTGGCTTATAGCATTTTGCACAGTAAGTATTTTGGCTTCTTGCTTTTGAATATCTTTTTCTTTTTTAACACTAGCAGCGCCATAAAAACTAGCGCTGATCAGTATGTAAATTAATAGCGAGGGTAAAATTACCAGCATACGGTGGCGTACTTGTGTGTAATTAAAAGCGGCGAGTACTAAAGGTGTAAATATAAGTACGCCAATACTGTCGCCAATCCACCATGCTATAAAGTTATCAAAAATAGCATTGGTCGGAATCACATTATTCAATGCTAATAAACTTGTTCCTACACCTGCAGCAATAACACAACATATTGGTCCTGCTACTATTAAGCTCTGCACACTGTGTTTTAAAGAAGATAAATCTAGTGGAGTCTTTATAACATTTACTATAATTTGACGACCAATCCAAGCCTGTAAAACAGAGGCTAAAGTGACGCAAATAGCTTGTAAAAGCACATTAAAATGAAGAATATCTACGGTGTTATCAAGATGAATTAAGTTAGTACAAAAAGCACCAATAATAAGGCCAATAAATGACTTACGTCCCCAAATTAAAAAGCTCGCTAAAGCAATTCCTGAGGGCGGCCAAGAGGCAACCGCATAGCCATCTACAGAAAGAAGTGAGTTGCTAAAATACCCAGTAAAAAAGTAAGCACAAGCCAAGCTAAGGGTTAATATTAAAAACTTTCTCAATGCTTGTGCTCCTGAACTACAAAAAATGCTAAGTAGTTATAGTGTAGTCATTTATTGATATAAAACGAGCGCCTTTTCTGCTTGTGCACTATTTTTATAACTCAACACAGCTTGTTCAGAGAACTGTTTTTTATTGTCGCTATTCAGTGCTTTATCAAAAATTCTAGCTGCTAAGTCATAATCACCTTTAGCATTAGCAAGGCAAGCCAGCGCAAGTAATAGTGAATTATTTGAATCATCCTTTTTAAGGCGTTCTTGTATGTTTATTTGCAACTTAGGCGCATCGGCTGCTGTTGCTTTACTTAATATATTGGCAAGCTCTAAGTGTTGCTCATTGTGCTTAACCATTTTAATTAAGTCACTTTCAATAGCAGCCAATTGACCTGCTTGCGCCATTTGCATTAAATATGCGGTGTGGGCATGAGCTTGCAGCTTTTTCGGTAGCTGTTTATATTTTTCACTCAGTTTGTCTGCATCTAACGCATTAAAGTAGGCACTAAATAACTGCGTCCACTGTGCATCAGTAAGTGCTTTTTTGCGTAATAAACGCGGCAAAAAATCTTCCAGCGCACTAAAGTGTTGTTGCTGTACTAATACTTCTGCATAAAGTTTTAACTCAAGTGCGGTGGCTTTTTTAGCTTCAGCACTTGCGCGCATTTGCGATTCAATTGCACTACTATCACCACTTGCGAGCCAAAGTTTTGCCACTTTTAATTGATGCTCTGGGCTTATTTCAAATAAACGCTCAAGTGCTTTATCTGTTTGATTATTAGCAAGCGCTGCTTTTGCAAGTAATGCTAAGCGAATATCTTCAAACTTATCTGGTACGCTATTACCCGATAGAGCCTGCTCTACATGCTCATAATCATCATTAATAGCACTCCACAACGCCTGTTCAATAGCTGCTTGTTTGCGCTCTTGGCTACGTGCAAAAAAGCCATGCTTGGTATTATGATAAATCGATAATAAGTAGCGGATTAATTTATATGTTAAATATAAAACAACAGCGGTAATGACTGCCATTATACAAAACGAGACTATCGTGCCTTCTATCGTCGTATTGTTAAATGAAATAAGTACATAACCTTTTTCATCTAGCACAAATGGAGTAACCGCTAGTACAACAACAATAGCTACAATTAAAATAATTAGCCCTATCATTGCGCCCACTCCTTAACCTTTTGTGTACTGTTTAAGGTTACTTTTGGATTAAAGTTAAGCTGCTCTTTTTCGAGTTTAGACAACGCTTTAAGGACCGTTTTAGTTGTATCATCGTCTTGCTTGAAATACTCACCAACTAAGCGTTTTGCTTCACTTAAGGCGCTAAAGAAAATACTCGCCTGCTTACTCATAAGTGCATCTTGTGCCTGAGTTATATTAAGCTTGATTCGTTGATTTATTAAATGGCGCTCTTGATCCGTCAGTAATGGCTCAATGGAAACACCTTCATGCTGGCGAATAGTAATAAAGCTATCCACAATTTTATTCCAGCTATTACTCAAGTTTTGCTGCCAATCACTCACGTCACCACTTAAAGCATTTTCATCTATTGTAGCTGCTTCTTCTGGTAAATTAACTGCATTAAAAACTAAGTCATCAATACTGCTTAGTACACTGTTTAGCTGTAAATAAATAGCCTCTGTTGCAACAGGTTTAAGGCTATCAAGTGTTTGTATGTCTTGCATAATAGCTTGGCGAACTTCAACTGTTCCTGGGTGCTCACTAAGTAACCCATCTAAGCGTTTTAAAACAGCACTAGCGCCTTGGTAATCTTTTTCAGCCCATAGTTTAAACTCAGCCATACGTTGTAAGCTGGTTACTTCTTGTGGGTTTAAAGATGAGCCTTGTTGCTGCGCCTTTTGCAAAGCGGCTTTCAATTCTTGCTGATTTTGAACTGCACTTTCATTTAGGGCTGCGGCAACTTTTTCCTCACTATTAAACAGCGCTTGTTGCAAATTAGATTGCGCCGATTTAAGTGCTTGCAGCTCCTGGGTGAGTAACTTATTTTGCTCGCTTAACTCATTAACGGCTAGGTTTTGCGCCTTACCAGCATTTAATTTTTGATAAAACTCGTATCCAACACCAGAGGCCACAATTAACGAAATAAGAAGCGCAAGTACTGCAACCTTACTTATTTTTTGTTTACTTTTGTCTGCCGTATTTTTTGTAGCTGTAGGCTCTTGCTTAGTTGATTTAGCAGAGGTCGTGTTAGCTATTGTTGGTGTGGCTTTTTCTGCCGTTACTGGCTTTGACTGTTCGCTCATGTTGCTACCTTGCTGATTTATGCAGGTAAACATAGCATTATCGCTAGCCCCTGCTGCAATGTGTATATTAGCCGAACTTACCTGTTGCAGCTTTAAATAAGCGGCTATACGCTCGCTAGCAACATAAAATCGGCACTGTTGTAACCATTGTAGTTGGTGTGCAGTAAGGCTTTTAAATATAGCATCAACTGCTGCATTACTTGTTATGACTATACCGTGTACATTCTGGCTTTTCCAGTGGTCTGTCCAGTTAGAGGTGATACTCTCTGTCGGTTCACGTTTGTACACAACACAATTATTTAAAAAAGCACCGCGCTCTTTGAGCGTTTTAGCTAACTCAGGGCGGCCACCTTGGCCCTTAACTAATACTATATTACAGCCATCCACCTCGGCGAGTGATTTAAGCGCAAGTAACCCTTCTGAATCATACTGCTTTGGTACTGCTGCGCGCACACCAAATTGCTCATATATAACACCGGCTGTTTGTTGTCCAACCGCATAAAACTGCGCTTTGGTATTTATATCTGGTTTCAATTGCGAAAGTGCACTGACTGCATCTTGCGAGATAAATATTATTTTATCTGCATTTAATAGCGAACTAAGCTCAGTGCTGGAGGGTGTTAAATGCGTTATTTTTAATACCGGAAATAAAGACGCCTGATAACCCGCTTGCTCAAGTTGCTGTGCAAGGGCTGCGCCTTTTCCTTCGGGCCGAGTTATCAGAATATGTGTCATTTATGCGTCTCTATAAACTTCAGCTAATATTTTGTCTGCACCTTGAGCTAGTAATTTTTTAGCAAGCTCAATACCTAGTTTTTCTGCGTCATTTACATGGCCTGTTACTTCGTCACGTAAAATTTCGCTGCCATCAACAGCACCAACTAAACCACGTAAATGCACTTGTTCGCCATCAACCAATGCATAAGCACCAATAGGAACTTGGCAACCACCTTCTAAATAGCGATTCATCGAACGCTCTGCGTTTACGCGAATACGTGTTTGTGTATGCTCAAGTGGTGCAAGTAATGCTTTGGTTACTTCATCATCAATACGACATTCAATACCTACAGCGCCTTGACCATTTGCTGGTAATGACACTTCTGGCTCAATGTAGTCAGCAATACGCGACTCCATTTCTAAACGAATAAGCCCTGCAGCCGCTAAAATAATAGCATCATATTGGCCGTCATCTAATTTACCTAAACGCGTATTTACATTGCCGCGTAAATCACGAATATCTAAATCAGGGCGAAGTGCCTTAATTTGGCACTGGCGGCGTAGGCTCGAAGTACCAACAATAGAGCCTTGTGGTAGGGCACTTAAATTTGCAAAATTGTTTGATACAAACGCATCGCGTGGATCCTCACGCTCACAAATAGTATGCAGTGCTAGCCCTTGAGGAAACTCTACTGGCACATCTTTCATAGAATGTACGGCAATGTCAGCTCGGCCATCTAGCATGGCTTGCTCTAGTTCTTTAACAAATAAGCCTTTACCGCCAATTTTGGCCAATGGCGTATCTAAAATTATATCCCCTTGTGTCGACATTGGGACTAATTCTACGCGCACATCTGCATGAAAACGCTCAAGCTCTGCTTTTACAAATTCGGCCTGCCAAAGTGCTAGAGCGCTTTTGCGCGTTGCGATGCGTACTAATTTTGTTTTTTCTGTCATAGGGGTATCCAATTAATTACTGCGTTTAGCCAGTTTTAGTCAGCTAAAATTCTAAATTCTTTTTGGGCAATTAAATTACCTTGCTCATCAACTACATCAACACGCCAATGACCTGTTTGTGTGTTCATTATATTTTTTGTTGAGTACGTTCTGTAACGAGGCGAAGTAACATTAAGTGTAATTTCAGCCATCGTTTCACCTTCAAACGACCAAACATGCTTAACTTGCTGGCCTTGAAGGTTTTTAATCTCGCTAAAAAACGATAACCCTTCCTCAAACTGGCTTAACCTAATATCAGCAGCAAACACATTAGTAGGCTCACGCTTACTTACTTTACGAGTAAGTACCGCGCGACTAATTTTACCCGTGTCTATTTGCGCCCCCAATGCCACACTTGCCACATGTGCTGTAGAGGAAAAACCTTCAGTGCCACTCAATGCGCCATCATCACTTTCTAACTCTAAAACTAAGTCACTTTGACTAGCAGGCTCAATCACGTTTTGAGCTTCTGCGGTTTCTTCTTGCACATCATTATCAAGGTTTGAGTTTAACTCTGTATTAATGCTTTCGCTTTGTTCAGTAACACTATCGTTGTTAGCCAATAAAACAGGGGGATTATTTACAAGCTCAGCTTCATCAGATGTATTACTTGAAATGCTTAGTTGAGCCTCATTTTGCTCAGCTAACAAAGGTTCAATACTCGCTTGAGTTACCTCTACAGACTCAGCAGGGGTATTGTTTACTGATGATTGAGGCTCAACATCCATTACCTCATCGCTTGTTTGGTTTTCAGCGTTACTGCTGAAATTTAAGAATTGTTCCTGCTCATTTGGGTGCTCACCTTGCTCTGCATTAACAGAGGTGGTTAAGCCATAAACAACTGCTGCAGAGGTCATTAATACCAACATAGCAATACTCACAATACGACGCCAATTCCACTCGTAGCTTACCGTTGGTACGCTCTGTTGTAATTCGCGTTTAACATTTGCTTTTATAACTATTTTTTGACTCATATTGACCTCAGCGGTTCCAAAATTAGCTTAAACGAGCAATTAACCATTGGCGAATAGCTTGCAATTCTTCTGCGCAAACTTGATGAGCCATTGGATATTCTTGCCAGCTTACATCCATGTTATGTGCTGTTAATACTTCAAACGCATTTCTACCCGCACTGTGCGGTACAACGTTATCTTGGCTACCATGAGCCATAAATACGTTTAAATCAGTATGTTTTGCTTCATCAGCAAATTTGTGTGGCACACACATATAAGTAGAAAGCGCCATAACACCCCCAAGCTTTTGCTCAAAGCGCGGCGCTAAATGCAAAGACACAACACCACCTTGAGAAAAACCAGCTAAAATTATTTTATTAGCAGGAATGCCATTAGCAATTTCTTTATTAATTAACTCTTCTACCTTTGCAGCAGAATCCCTTACGCCTTGTTCATCGGCACGCTTATCTAATTCTATAGACTTAATATCGTACCAAGAGCGCATTTCCATGCCACCATTTATGGTGACCGGTTGCACTGGCGCATGCGGAAAAATAAACCGTATACCAAGCTCGCTTGGTAAATTTAGCTGCGGGGCTACTGGCGCAAAACCATCCCCAGAGTCACCTAAACCATGTAACCAAATAACTGTTGCTTTGTGTTCACTTTGGGCTGCATATTCTACAAATTCTAAACTCATAGTGATGATTGCCACTTAACTTCTTGGCCTGCTTGGCGAGTTGAGGCTTCATTTATAAACGCCCAAAATTCAGCGCCAGAGCGGTTATCAATCCATAACCCATCACGCATTTCAAAATGATGTCCGTTAAACTTAGTCGCAACCCATACTTGATGAAGAGGTGCTTGCTTATTGATCACTATTTTACTTTTATCAGGAAAAATAATTTCTAAAATACCTTGTGCCGATTCATAATCTAAATCAGCTTCGCAATCATCAACCTGCTCTTCAATAGTGAACATAAGAGCTTCGGCTAATTGGTGATATTCGTGTTCAGTCATTGTTATTTCCTTTGCAGGCGAGCCGCCTAATATTGGGTACGTTTTAGCTTTAAGTTAGCTTTAAAAATGTGCAGCTAGGGCCTGTTAACCTTTCAGGATTGAAATTTGTTCTATCTAGGGGCGATTTAATCGCGGCGCCAGGTTTGTAACCTAGTGGACTAAGTTAAAACCGAGCAACAAAGAGCAAATCGTTCCTAGGACGAACCCAACGGGCAGCGCAAATTCAACCTCGAGAGATAAACAAGCCTTAGTGTAACAGGAATAAAATCATCCGCGAATAGCTGCATTTTTTAGATATTCTGTTACTCTGCGATTATAAAGCCAGCAACCGTATTAATCTAATGAAAGCGACACATACCTTACAATTAAAAAGACTATTAATAAGCACTGTACTGTTAAGCGCCTTAGCTGGCTGCGGACAAAGCGGTCCGTTATATTTACCAGAACAACAAACAGAGCAAAACCAACCTCAAAATACAGCTAAACCAGCCACTACCGCTGAGCAAGCCAAAACACCGCAAAGCCAGGAGCAATAAATGGATTATTTTAACTACAAAAACAACCAATTATTTGCCGAAGACGTAAGTGTTGCAAGCATAGCGCAGCAATACGGTACGCCGTGTTACGTATACTCGCGTGCTACATTTGAGCGCCATTACTTAGCATTTGCTAACGCCACTAAAAATCATAAAAGCTTGGTGTGTTACGCCGTTAAAGCAAATTCAAATATAGCCGTACTTAATATATTAGCGCGCTTAGGATCGGGTTTCGATATTGTATCTAAAGGCGAACTAGCGCGTGTAATTAAAGCGGGAGGCGATGCTTCTAAAGTGGTTTTTTCAGGCGTGGCTAAAACGACTGACGAAATAGCTTACGCATTAAAACTGGGCATTAAATGTTTTAATGTAGAGTCGGCGTCTGAGCTTGAGCGTATTTCTGAAGTGGCTTGCGAGCTTAACCTAGAAGCGCCTATTTCTATTCGCGTAAACCCAGACATAGATGCAAAAACACATCCGTATATTTCTACCGGTTTAAAAGAAAATAAATTTGGTATTGATATTCAAACAGCAGTGAGTGTTTATCAACAAGCAGCGGCTTTACCTGGTTTAAAAGTAATTGGTGTCGATTGCCATATTGGCTCTCAATTAACGCAAGTTAGACCTTTTTTAGAAGCCCTTGATAAATTAATGGTGCTTATTGATGAGCTAAAAACTAACGGTATTGAGCTAACTCATTTAGATATCGGCGGCGGTTTAGGCGTGCCATATAACAACGAGCAACCACCACACCCAAGTGAATATGCAGCGCAAGTTACCGAACGCTTAGCTAACTACAAACATCTTGAACTAATTTTTGAACCAGGGCGCGCTATTGCAGCTAACGCAGGTATTTTGGTTACTCAAGTTGAATTTATCAAACAAAACCAAGACAAATTTTTTGCCATTGTCGATGCTGGTATGAACGATATGCTTCGCCCTGCGCTTTATCAAGCGTGGCAAAAAATTATTCCGGTATCCGTTCGCGACGACGAAACACCTACTCACAACTTTGATATTGTGGGTCCGGTGTGCGAAACCGGCGACTTTTTAGGAAAAGACCGCGAACTAGCACTTAAACAAGGCGATTTACTTGCACAACGAAGTGCGGGGGCATATGGCTTTACCATGAGCTCAAACTACAACTCGCGCCCGCGTGTTGCAGAAATTATGGTAGATGGTCAGCAGCATCACCTTATTCGTGAACGCGAAACTATTGAAAGCCTTTATCAAGGTGAGAAAGTTTTACCATAAACGTTTTTGTCTACTAGCTGCTCTGTGGCATGATTAGCACAGAGCAAAACCGAATTAGAGCGCTATGTTAGTTAATTTTTCCAAAATGCACGGCTTAGGTAACGACTTTGTTGTGATTGATAACATTACACAAAATGTTTTTTTGTCGCGAGACCAAATCAAAAAACTGGCAGATCGCCACTTTGGCATTGGCTTTGACCAATTGCTGATGGTTGAAGCACCATATTCACCTGATCTCGACTTTCATTATCGAATTTTTAATGCCGATGGTACCGAAGTAGAACAATGCGGTAACGGCGCACGCTGTTTTGCCCGCTTTGTACGCATGAAAGGCCTTACTAACAAGCACAAAATTAGTGTATCGACTAAGTCGGGCAACTTAACGCTCTACATAGAAAAAGACGGTCAAGTAACTGTTAACATGGGCCATCCTAATTTTGAGCCAAGTAAAATTCCGTTAAAAGCCAGCAAACGCGAGCTTACTTATATTATTAGAACGCAAGAACACACTGTATTTAGTGGCGCGGTATCTATGGGTAACCCACATTGCGTGCTAGAAGTTGACGACGTAACCACCGCGCAAGTTGATATATTGGGTCCATTACTTGAAAACCACGAACGCTTTCCGCAAAAAGCGAACATTGGCTTTATGCAGGTTGTATCGCAAGAACACATTAAGCTAAGAGTGTGGGAGCGCGGCGTTAACGAAACCCTAGCCTGTGGCACAGGTGCGTGTGCAGCAATGGTGATTGGTCATATGCAAAATAAATTATCAACAACCGTTCAAGTAGATTTGCCGGGCGGTAGTTTGCAAGTGCGCTGGAGTGGTGAAGGTCACCCGGTGCGCATGACTGGTCCCGCAGAGCATGTTTTCGACGGACAAGTAGCACTATGAGCGAGCTAAGTACAGAGCAGGTTATTAATTACTTACAGCAACATCCTGACTTTTTAGTTCATCACCCTGAGCTACTCGCACAACTTGAGCTGCAACAGCAAGCTCAAGGTGCAACGTCACTAGTACATATTCAGCAACGTCAATTACGCGAGCACAACACGCTTTTAAAAAGCCAAATAGATGCTATGAGCAAGCATGCAACTCAAAACGAGCTCGTATATCGTTTGTTTAGCCAATGTCATCGCCAGCTTTGGAATCATGACGATTTTGACACTCTTGCAAATAATCTACGCAATATAATCTGCTCAAGTGAAGATGTTAACGACTGCAAATTAGTAAAATACAATCCCGAGTACGACGAGCTTATTGCGCATCGCCTTACCCATTCTGGGCATTATTTAGGGCGAATTAATAAACAAGAGCGCGAACAATTATTTAGTGAAGATACACAATCCGTCGCTATTTATTTAATTGGCGACACCAAGCACCCTATCGCTATTTTGGCGTTTGGTAGCAATAACGTAAACCATTTTGAGCCCGCGCAAGATAACCTGTTTGTGCTCGACTTTATAAACGCATTACACCTGCGGTTACAAAAACTAGCATGAGTGACGATGCGCCTAATATTACCGCGCTAAGCGACCACTGGCGTACACCCATAACGCTATTTAGCGATTATTTAAAGTTTGAAAAACAATATTCAGCGCACACAGTTAATCAATACGTAAGCCAACTTGGCTTTGCAGCCCTATATTTTAGTAAACTATGTGATGACTGGTTTGGCGTACAAGGAGAGCATATTCGCCGCTACAGTATGGCACTGCGATCAAAGCAATTAAGTGGCCGTACAATTAGCTTAAAGCTCAGTTGTATTCGCAGCTTGTATAAGTTTTTAAAAGCAAAAAATATTGCCGAGCAATCGCATTACCATAATCCGGCTATAGGTATAAAAGGCCCTAAGTTTGCAAAGCCCCTACCTAAAAATCTCGATGTAGATCAAATGGCACGCTTGCTCGAAATACCCGACGACGAACCTCTCGCAATTAGAGATAAAGCAATGATGGAGTTAATGTATTCATCAGGGCTGCGTATAAGCGAGTTAGTTGGCGCTAATATGCAAGATATTAGCGCTGCCAATGGTGAAATTTTAGTGCGTGGTAAAGGTAATAAAGAGCGATTAATTCCGGTGGGCAAAAAAGCGTTAGACGCATTAAAAAAATGGCTCACAATACGCCCTCAGTTTGCAAAGCCCGATGAAATAGCAGTATTTTTAAGTAGCCAAAAAAACCGTATTTCGATTCGCCAAGTGCGCCTACGCATGCAAGAGTGGGGAATAAAACAAGGCATTAGCTCGCAGGTTCATCCGCATAAGCTACGCCACTCGTTTGCGTCACATATTTTAGAATCATCTGGTGATTTACGCGCCGTGCAAGAGTTACTAGGGCACAGCAGTTTGTCGGCTACACAAGTGTATACACATTTAGATTTTCAACATTTAGCCAAAGTGTACGACAACACTCACCCTCGTGCAAAAAAACGAACTGATTAGGTAAATAAAAATGATCCGATTTAATCGTGCTATTAAGCCATTTTCTGTCATGAGCTTTGATTTAGACGACACTCTTTACAACAATCACCCCATTATAAAAGCAGCGGTTAAAGCGCAGCAAGATTATTTAAACACGCTCCCTAGCTACTTAGCCCAAGGCCCCAAATACTGGCAACAATGCCGCAATGAGGCCGTATTAAAGTTACCTGAACTTGCTGATAACGTCACTAAATGGCGCCAACATACACTGCGCTTAGCCCTCTCTAAACTAGATTTGAACGAGCAAGAGGTAGAGCATCATGCCGATGCTGCCTACAACGCCTTTGCCAATGCGCGCAGTAAAATAGTGGTAACCGACGACGTACTAAAGCTGCTAGATAACTTAGCCCAGCACTTTACGCTGGTTGCTATAACTAATGGTAATGTTGAAATTGAACGCTTTAACTTACACGATAAATTTGAGCTTGTATTACAAGCCGGTATGCACGGTAAAGCAAAACCTCACAGCACCTTATTTGATAAAGCCGCCGAGCACTTAAACGTTGCTAAAAGTGAAATTTTACACATTGGCGATAGCCTAGATACCGACGTACAAGGCGCAAATAATGCTGGTTGCCAATCGGTATGGTTAAACGATCAAGGCGCCAATTATGCTTATAAAGGGCTGGCTGATATTGAAATAGCCAATATTCATGCCTTAACGCACTTTATTAAATAATACCAATTGCATTAAATAAGAGGTCACAATGAGCCACTATACCAAGCTAATTACCTTGCTATTAATTGGCTCACTTAGCCTTAACGCTTATTTATTGTGGCCGCAGCCCGCGCCAACCAAAGTACAAAAAACGCAAGGTGCTGAAAAAAGCATATCGCCTAAACAACAAAATACGCTATTAAATACGGCAAAGCAGCAGTTTAAAAAACACCAATTTGAAGCCGCACTTAGTAGCTATCAACAACTCAAAAACAGCAATCCAGAAATCGCAAAAAACCTTTATTCATCGTGGCTAGTGCAGCTTAAAACATGGCTAAATAGCAATTTATTACTCAGCGAATCATTTCTCAATGCGCTATTAAATAACAGCCCTTATAACGTAGAGTTACTTAATTTACAGGTTGAGTATTTAATAAATAGCGAGCAAACACAAAATGCCATTATTGCTTTATTTGAGCTTAATTCATTACAACCTGCTGATCAGCAAAGTAATGTAAATACGCGTTTAAATACGCTCACTCAAAACGAATTACACACATTAACTGAGCAACAAAATTGGCAAGCTATTATTGAGCAAACACAAATTTGGCTTGATTATAAAAGCGATAACGCGCAGTTTTTATATCCGCTTGCGTATGCCTACTATCAGCAAGGCGATTTAATTAGCGCACAAGCAACCCTTGATCGAATGCCAAACCAGCACAATCTAAAAAGCCAAGTGCAAACACTGCAAGCGATGATCAATAAAGCACAATCGCAAGACGACTTTGTTGCTTTAACGCCTTACGGCGCGCACTACTTAATAAACACCGAAATAAATAATAACCTATCAACCGAACTAATGATTGATACAGGCGCAAGCGTAACCTCACTACCTACAAATATTATTGAGAAAATTTCGCCACAGCCTTTATATTTAGGCGATGTAACGGTAAATACAGCGAATGGTCAAATTGTTGTAAAGCGTTATCAAATTGAATCGTTTAAAGTGGGCTCGCAAATTATTTACGGCTTTGAAGTGCTAAGCATTGAAAACACCCGTGGGCAAGGTTTGCTAGGAATGAACTTTTTATCGCGATTTAAATTCAATATAAATCAGCAAACAGATGAGCTAGAGTTGAGCGCTAAATAATTAAAAACCCAAAGGTAACACATGACACTAAATAACTATTTAAAAGCACTTGCTGAAAACCCAAAAAGCATTCAATTTACCGATACAATGGCCGTGATAGAAGCAAATTACGACTTTACTGCATGTGGCTTTAATAACCATGGATTACTTAGCGCTGCGAGTGAGAACAACGGCTCGTGTAAAATTTTTGCGTTTGCTAAATTAAACGATTTAAGTAAACAAAATACGTTGGATTGTTTTGGTAAGTTTTACCGAGAAGACGTGCTGCAAAACCCTAAAGGGGATGATCATATGAACATTCGCACGTTTATGTTAGCACCAGAGGCAACACCTTTTTTAGGTATTACCTTTGAAGGCGAGCCACTAAAAGCGAAATAGCCAGCAAAAATTAAAGTGCTTTTTCCATAAAGTAACGCGTACCTGAGCGTGGGTAATTATTAAGTTGATACTTAACACTATAACCGCGCTTTTCATAAAAGGGTTTTGCTTGAAAATCAAGTGTATCAAGCTGAGCAGTTGTAGCACCTAGCTCAATAGCTGCTGGTTCAAGTGCCGTTAGCAGTTTATCTGCAAGCCCTTTACCTCGCGCACTATCGCTACACCAAAGCCAACTAATCATCAGCCAGTTTCCAAACACACACCCACTAATACCGGCAACAAGCTCGCCCTGCTCATCAGTAAATTTATAGCCTAATGGCACTCTTTGCACATCAAAATGCTCGGCGTTAAATTCAACCATTTGTGCGCGAAGCGCTGAGTTTAACGCATCGGTATTATCTACTTTTAATTGATACATTTATCGCCCTTAAAAAGCAGATACTAGCAAATTAGCTCAATCAATAAAGATTATTTTTACCATAAGGTACTTCAAGCATATTGCTGCTGGTTTTATCCGGCTGGCCGCACATTTCGTCGTAAGCGCTTGTTTGCCTTAACATCATCTGTGCGTACGCTATTTTTTCAAAACGTTTTTGTACATGCAGTGGGCTGAGTGCTCTTAAAAACTCACCGCTGTCTTCTGTTACATAATATTCAACGTTATTAATCATCACTGATACTTGATAAAGCGCCATATCTAACGAGTGAACAATAACTTTTTGTAGCGGTTCGTGCTTTTTTAACTGTGAAAATTTAATACCCATCATGTTTACCTTTTTATATTTAGCATTATCGATACGCAGCTTTGCTATAATCGCGATCAAATTTTTATTAGCCGCTGGCGTCACACGTTATGATCACAAAAATTCGACTCGCTAAATATATTGCCCATGCAGGTATTTGCTCTCGTAAACAGGCATCGCGTTTAATTGATGAAGGTGTGGTGACTGTAAATAATCGCCCAGCAAATCATATAGATCACGTTGATGAGCAAGACACAATAATAGTGAACGAAAGAGAAATTAAAGGTGCTGCCGATTTAGTTTATTTTGCGTACCACAAACCAGTAGGTATTGACTGTAAATTAAATATTGATGACCCTGCCAGCCTTATTCACCATTTGCCCACACTCACCCGTGTTTACCCTATTGGTCGATTAGATAAAGACTCTCGCGGTTTGCTTATTTTGACCAACGATGGGGATTTTTGTAATCAACTAATACATCCTGACTTCCACCAGCCTAAACATTATTTAGTCATCGTAAATAAGCCTTTAGACGATGATTTTTGTAAAAAAATGGCAGCAGGCGTACCCGTTGATAAACACATAACCCTGCCTTGTGAGGTAAATAAAATAGCCAGTAATCAGTTTAGTATTGTTTTAAAACAAGGGCTAAACAGACAAATACGTAAAATGGCGCATTACTGCGGATACAAAGTAATTGACTTATTTAGAGTGCAATTTAGTGACCTCACCCTTTCAAAGCTAAACCTACCTGAAAACCAATATATACAAATTAATAAAAACGATATTTCAAAAATCTAATACCAAGTCACTTAACTATATCTCAAAAAGTTAAAAATAAACTTGCAAAAATAGATTACAGGTGTAGTCTTAAATTAAAGATTACATTTGTAGGCAATAGCATGATTGAGTTATCAAAAGCAGAGTTTGACGTGCTCGACGCACTTTGGATTAACTACCCCGCCACCGCGAGCCAAATAATTGAGCGCTTAAGCGACGATAAGCAATGGCACGAAAAAACCATTAAAACCCTACTAGGCCGACTAGTAAAAAAAGGCGCACTTACATTTGAAAAAGAAGGTCGCCAGTATATTTATATGCCGTGTATGGAGCGCGCCGACTACACCCTAAAAGAAAGCCAAAACTTTATTGAGCGCTTTTTTAGTGGACGTATTGCGCCACTTGTAAGCGGTTTTGCTAAATCGGAGCAGCTTTCTCAGCAAGATATAAACGAGCTTAAAAAAGTTATAGATGACTGGGAAAAAAACCAAAAGTAAGGGATTAACATGGTTATTCAAACTGGTTTTAATTGGTTGATTGAGCAGCAATTACTATTAAGTATTTTGTTTTGTGGATTTATTTTACTTGAGCGATTTGCTTTAAAAGCCCTTGGCTCGCGGTTTGTATATAAATTAGCATGGCTATTACCTGCGGCATTGGTGATTGCTAATTTACCAAATGCGATTAAACCACTGCAAAATAGCAATATTAGCCGTTACTTAATCACCCCTAACCAGCCTTTTACACATGAAATGGGTATTAGCTGGGCGCTCATGTATGTACTTATTACCGCAGGGTTATTAATAGCTAGTTTTATTACACATACCCGTTTTGTTAAAAGCCTGCAGTTAACTGAGTTAACACAATTTGAAGGTACTCTTGCCACTGGTGTTAATGCCTATACCAGCCAACATGTAGCCACGCCAATGGTGGTCGGTATTTTAAACAGCAAGCTGGTGTTACCGAGTAACTACAATACCCAGTTTGATAAAGCCACATTAGCGCTTATTTTAGAGCACGAAAACGTACACATAAAACGCAAAGACAACCTAACAAACACACTTATATTACTACCTACTATTTTACTTTGGTTTAACCCACTAGCTTGGGTTTGTTACGCAAGCATGCGCCGACTACAAGAGCTAACTTGTGATGAACGGGTACTTGCCAATAAAACCACACAACAACATATTTTATATAGCAAAGCCTTAATAAACTGCGCGGCAAATGCGCCCACAGGGCTTATGGCTTATTCACACTACGGAGATAAAAAAACCATGTTACAACGACTTACTAATATAAAACACAGCGGGGAGCGTTCAAAGTTTGCTAAAGGTGGCTTATTGCTTGTAGCAGCAAGTATGCTAAGCGGATTAGCGATTGCAAAGCAACCAGAGGCAATGACTAAAGAGGATCACATTTCACCAACAATACGCATTGAACCTGCTTACCCAATACAAGCAGCTCAACAAGGGATCAGCGGCTCTGTTGTATTAAAATACGATATTGCAGCAAACGGTAAAACAAAAAACATTAGTGTTATTCAATCTAAACCTAAAAATACTTTTGATAAATCAGCGAAAGAAGCGCTAGCAAAATGGAAATATAAAGCATCAGATTCAGGTTTTGAAGATGTACTTGTACAACTAGATTTTGCGATTAACAGTGAAGTGGCGCCTACCGATTTAATTGAGCGAATTAAAGTATCGCATTAACGCCACGAGTTGTTCAAGACTACAAAGCAAGCGCCCTTTTAGGCTGCTTGCTTTGTGGTTTTACGCTATAAACCTACAAACTCAGCACAATCATGGCAATGGCTGTACCCAAACCAATAAACCACACTAATGAGCGAATTATATCTAGGTTCATATAGTAAAATACGCAATACAAAATACGCGACACAATATGCGTAACCGCTAGCGTTTCGGTCACTGCACCTACAGAGTTAGTGCCCAGTACAACTGCAATAGCGACAGCAAAAACAGCAAGCGATTCAAAACAGTTTTGATGAGCAGCGAGCGCCCGTGCACCAAAGCCGGTTAATTTTGTTTGTTGCGCCCTTGGGTGTTTATTGTCGTATCGACCCAATTTTGCCATTGCTATAGCAACCGGCACTTTTGCAAAGTAAGGCATTAATACCGCAAGTAATGCACATACAACTAATGTTGTCATAATTTACCCTTTTGATGTTTCGGATAATTTAGCATAAGCGTAATAAAAAAGCCGCCAGATACGTTTTATGACAAACTCTGGCGGCTAACAATAACATCAGACCTACTATAGCTAAATTTATCCTCAAACCCATGCGACATAATGTCGCAGATGATGAATATTCAACATCATAGTTAATGCATCGCTTTACTTCACAAAGCTTGTTAACTTTACTGCCTTACATTTTAACGATGACGACCATGACCTGGATATTTTTCACTTTTTTAGCCGCCTTCATGCAAGCATGGCGTAATGCCCTGCAAAGTAAATTAAGTAACGATGTGAGTGTTGCTGGCGTAACACTCTCTCGCTTTATTATTGCAAGCCCTATTGCTGGCGTGTATTTATATGGTTTGTATCAATATCAAGATACCGCCATGCCTACGTTTAATAATGCCTTTTGGGGATTTATTGTAGGCGCAAGTGTGATGCAAATACTTGCCACTGGTTTAATGGTTAAGTTATTTAAAATGAATAATTACGCTGTAGGTGCTGGTCTTGCCAAAAGCGAGGCGTTAGTAGCTGCTATTTTAGGTGTATTATTTTTTGGCTCGGCACTTTCTTTGCTCGGTTGGCTTGGTGTGTTTTTTGGCGCTATTGCCGTATTGCTACTCAGCGGCATAACAAGCGTTAAACACTTTAATGCTAAAACAGCATTACTAGGACTGGCTTGTGGTACTTGCTTTGCACTTACATCGCTGTGGGTACGAGAAGCGAGCTTAAATTCAGGATTATTATTTCCTCACTCAGCAGCTTGGGTTTTGCTGTTTGTAATTAGCTTACAAACACTAATACTACTGGGCTATTTATTATTAAAAGAGCCGCAAACACTTAGTAAACTGTGGCAATACAAAGGTACTACAGCCGCAATTAGTGTTTTTAGTTGTGTCGGTTCTATTGGCTGGTTTAGTGCAATGAGCTTACACCACGTTGCTTACGTTAAAACACTTGGACAGGTTGAAGTGTTTTTTACCATGCTAATTGCCGTTCTTTGGTTAAAGCAGCCACTTAAGAAACAAGATACAGCAGGCTTAATACTCATAGCCATTGCCGCTGTTTTGGTTATGTTGCCGAATTAAGGGCATAAAAAAGCGCAGGCTTTTATACCTGCGCTGTTATAGTTTTTATAGCTTTAAGAGCTGATTCTAAGAGCTTATTTTTAGTGTTATCACACCGCTAATAATCATCAGTACTCCCGCAATACGACCAAACGTAGCGGCATCGTTATAAAACAATATACCCACTAAAAACGTACCGGCGGCGCCAATACCTGTCCATACGGCGTATGAGGTACCCATTGATATTTGCCTTTGTGCAAGCCACAACATAAAACCACTAGCGACTAAAAATACCACCGCTATTGCTATGCCTTGCCAGCGTGTATCAGCGTTTTGCGAAATTTTTAAGCCAATCGGCCAGCCAATTTCAAGTAACCCAGCAATAATTAAGTACACCCACGCCATTAAACGTCTCTCTTTTTAACAATCACTTCGTATAAATCTTCGCGGCGATCTTTTAAATTACGCACTGTGCCTTCGCTGTGAAGTATTTTAAGCTTATCCATATCAAGGTCACTAAATAGCAGCATTTCGGTGTTTGGTGTGGCTTCGTTAAGTGTTGCATCGTGCGGGAACGAAAAGTCCGATGGCGTTAATACCGCCGATTGTGAGTACTGCACATCAAGGCTTTCTACCTCTGGTAAATTACCTACTGAGCCTGCAATAACCACATAACATTCGTTTTCTATTGCACGCGCTTGTGCACAGTGGCGCACACGTAAATAACTGTTTTTAGTATCAGTCCAAAATGGCACAAACAGAATATCTAACCCTTGTTTGGCCAATATGCGTGAAAGCTCTGGAAACTCTACATCGTAACAAATTTGAATACCTACACGACCGGCATCGGTATCAAACACGGCAATTTTATCGCCGCCTTGAATAACCCAATCGTTTTGCTCATGCGGGGTTATGTGTATTTTACGTTGCTCGTCTATTTTACCGCTACGATGGCACAGGTAACTTACGTTATAAATTTTATCATCTTCGGCAAGTGGCATAGAGCCGGTAATAATATTAGCGTTGTATTCTATTGCCATGCGCGACATCGCGTTTTTAAACGTTTCGGTATATTCCGCTAGATAGCGAATCGCTTCTGTTTGATTACTTTGATTCCCTAGCCCCATTAGTGGCGCATTAAAAAACTCAGGGAATAGTATAAAGTCACTTTTGTAGTCAGATACGGTATCTACAAAGTATTCAACCTGCTTTAGCATTTCTTCAACCGATTCAACACAACGCATTTGCCATTGCACAGCACCTACACGCACGATTGATTTAGTTGACTCAAGTACCGTGTCGGTTGGCTCATACATAATGTTATTCCACTCAAGTAGAGTGGCGTAACCAACAGACTCTTGATCCTCCGGTAAATACTTTTTAAGTAAGCGTTTTACCTGAAAATCGTTAGATAACTGAAAACTTAAAATAGGATCGTATAATTCTTTTTGATCTACTTTTGCAATGTATTCCATTGGCGTCATTTCACTACTGTGATTATAATAACGCGGAATACGCCCACCTGCTAAAATAGCGCGTAAGTTATATTGGCGGCACAATTCTTTACGGGCATCATAAAGGCGACGACCTAAACGCATGCCTCTGTGACTTTCGCTAATAGCAACATCTAAGCCGTATAGCGCATCGCCGTCGGTATCGCTAAATACACGGTCGTGACCGTCTGCAATATCTTCGTATGTATGTGGGTTTGAAAAACGCGTGTAATCAACCTGCACGCTTAATGCTAAGCCCACCAGCACACCGTCATCTACAATACCTATTTGCCCTTCAGGAAATTGGTCTATTAATCTAAAAATGGTATGACTTGGCCACGCACCGCCTAAGTCGGGATACGCTTGATCCATCAAGGTTTTAATTTGCGGATATTGCTCTCTGGTTAAGTTACAAATTTCAAGATGGGTTTTTTCTGCCGACATACACAACTCCTTTGGGCATAAGAAAATAAAAGCCGAATGTACGTTAAAGTACACTCAGCTTTGTATCATGTTTTTTACGTTACGCGTACTACTTTAAGCTACGATAAAAAAGTGTGGTTACTTTCTCTTTTGGTAACCAGCCTGCGTATTCAAGATTCAGCTCAGCCAATGGATCGGCTTTAAGTACTTGCTCTAAGCTTGCATTATTTTGCATTGCTTTTAGCATTACGTCTTTCGCGTTTTGAACTAGCTTACCATACGCTATCAGTCCTGAACGGTCACTTACCTTGCCGTGTCCTGGTATTACTTTAGTGTTGTCGTCAATTTGATTAACTACATCGTTTACTGCCGCTAAAATACCATCAACGCTGCCGCCGCTATCTACATCAACAAACGGTAAGCTGCCAAAATTAAAGTAAATGTCGCCCATGTGCACTATGTTGTCGTTACTAAAAAAGATAACCGAATCGCCATCGGTGTGTGCATGTTCGTAATGCACTACATGGGCGTGTTCGTTATTAAAATGTAGTTTTAAGTCGTGACCAAAACTAATGCGCGGTAAAAAGTCTGACCCCTCCCCGTGCTGCTCTTCTAAACGTTTGTGTACATTGTCGTGCGCTATAACATGCGCACCCGCTTTAGCAAAGTTCTCGTTGCCACCGGTATGATCGCCATGATGGTGAGTATTAATGACAAACTCTGCACTGCCTGGTTTTAAATCGCTAATGGTTTTTTTAATATCATCTGAGAGCTTGGCAAACTGATCATCAATAATATAAATGCCATCATCACCTACACTTGCTGCAATATTACCGCCTTGCCCAAATAGTACGTATACATGCTCACTTAGCTTTTGTGCTGTTACTGGGCCATCATCTGCTTGCGCTGTAGTGCTTAGTAATAAACCTGTTATTAATGCGGGTAGTATTTTTTTCATTTTAGTTCTCTGTTGTTTTATTGGTAATTATATAGAACGTGTTTAGCTATACTTTAGTTTATCGTGTCGGCTTTATTACTATTTGATGTATTAATTCTTGAGGCAATAAAGGTGTATGCTTACCTTCAACGTAATCACTAACCCCGCTCTGTAAAATTCAGAAAGAGGGTGCCCCGATTGCCCACCAGGAATAGCTAAAATTGCATGCTCTAAATGCCCAGGTTGAGCAATAAAACGCTGCGATGCGCCAAAACTACGCCCTTGTACGGCGGGCATATAACTATCTCCAAAACCCGCTGCTGTGGGCATATTTAATAACTTAGCAAGTAACGGCATTTGCTTTGCAAACGGATGCTCTATCACTAACTCATTTACCTTGCCCCACTGCCAGCTTTGTACGTTATTACCAAATTGTTCTGTAAGCTTGGTAATAGTTTGGCTAAATGCTCCTTGTAACTGCTCATCCCAGCTTTTAAATTGTGGGTTTATCCATGTGTCGGGCTTGTTGTTTATAAGCTGCCAAACAGCGGGCTCTAAATCTCGTTTTACGTATTTAAGTGTGCCTTGTTGTTTATTTAATTCATCTTCCATACTGCTAAATAAAATATTAATCACTTCATCGCGGTAGCGCTTAACTAAGGTATACCCTATGGAGGTTGAACACGCACATTGCTGCCAGTTTTCAAGCGCTGTTATATATTGCTGATTTTTAGTTGTATCGGCTTTTAATTGCTTTAATAGCAAAGCATGCCAAGGCATTAAAAAGCGAGCTTGATTATCAAGTTGTAATGCGTAAAAGTCGCTCTCAGCAAATGTTTGTTTTTCAAATAATCTATCGCGAATTTGACTCGAACGTGCGCCGAGTGCATAGCCACCATTACCAAAACGTGCGTCATCCTCAGCCGATACCACGCGAGAATTACCAGTCCATAATCGACCGTTTTGCGGATTTTTAATAAAGGGGCGTTGTAATTCATTTTGCTGCCAAAGCGCTGAGTAGTCATCGGCATTTACGCCAAGCACACTTGGCGCTTTACGAGCAGGTATACCGCCCATGTTTTTCCACCCTGCGCTACCTTGGCTGTCTACCACCATTAGGTTTTGCACCGGAATGCCCACATCGCTTGCTACAGCAAGTGCATCATCTACCGTTTTGGCTTGCTCTAATTTTAATAACTGCATATTAACGGCATAAGGCTGATGGGCAGCCCAGCTCAACGCATAAGGTTTTTCGTTAATATATTTTACAGGTCCGTATTCACTGAGTATTAATGAATAGTTTTCAACCTCCCCATCGGGTAATGCAATCGATTTATCAACTTGCCATGTTTTACTATCATCGTTTAATGCAATCCAATCGGCAGTATCTAAATAACCGTTAGTAAATCCCCATGCAACATTGTTGTTAGTGCCAACAACAATGGCTGGTGCTCCGGGCAGCGATACTCCGGTTACCTGAGTCTGCTCACCACTGTGCATGTAATTTAATTGTGCCCTGTACCAAACTACAGGTACTGCCATCGATAAATGCATATCATCCGACACCATACCAGCACCTGTTTTAGTAAGCGCCCCTGTAACAGCCCAGTTGTTACTGCCGCGCTCTTGGTTAGCTTCAATACTTTTAACTATATGCTTTGTTTGAGTTGGAAAGGTAGGTATGCCGCCGTTATAAGGCGCTAATTTGCTGCCATCAAGCGCGGCTTGGTACTTACTCGGTTGCGTTAAAAAATCAACCATTTGCTTTGTGTATGCTTGCTCAATTTGAATAAGTGCTTGGTCGCGCTCAAATGTGGCGCTTTGTAAATCAAGGTACATGCTAAATATCACAAGTAGGCTGTCTTCACTTTGCCATGGCTTTTGCGCTGCACCGGTTAGTAAATATTCAAAGCTTGAATACCTTACTTGCGCTAAACCTTCGTTTACACCTTGAGCGTAACTTTTAAGTAATTGCTTATCTGCTTCAGGCAGGGTTTGTAAAATAATTTGGCTGCGTTTACGTAATTGATGAAAACGCATTTTTTTATCGAGCCCCAACGCTGCTTGGCCAAATAATTCACTTAACTCACCTGCGGCATTACGCCTTAGTAAATCCATTTGAAAAAATCGGTCTTGCCCATGCGCATAACCTAAACCGTAGGCGGCGTCGTTTCGGCTATTGGCGTTTATTACTGCTTGCCCTAATGCATCTCGCGAAATTTTTACAGGCTCTGCTACCGCGTTACTGCGTCCGTTTCCATCAAGGGCGGGTAAACTTAAACTAAGTACCCCATAAACAACAGCGGTACTTGCCAGCCCTAATATCACAATTAATAACAACAAGCGTTTGATTACTTTAAACATCACCGTTTCCTTTGCACGTTTTGACCAAGCGTTAAGCACATATAATAACCACAGTTTTATTAAATAATAATGTTCTTGCTCGCAAAGGGTGAAATAAACATCAAAATCCACGATAATGTCAGCTCCACACATCGTGCAGAACTAGTTGAGATCAATATGACTGAAAAAACATTTATCAAAGGTAAAGACCGCGACCTAGAATCGTCAATCTCTACCATGCAAAACAAGCTTAAAGCCCTAAACATTAATGTTGAAGAAGCGCTTTGGCTTAACCCTGTAGCTAACTGTTATTCGGTTCATATAAAAGACAGCGACTGCGGTGTTATGTTTACCAATGGTAAAGGCGCAACCGACAAAGCATCTATTGCTTCAGCACTCGGTGAATACTTTGAACGTTTAAGCTGTAACTACTTTTTTGCAGACTTTTATCTAGGTGAAGAATTTGCTAATGGCGAGTTTACTCATTACCCAAGCGAAAAATGGTTTAAAGTTGAAGGCGATGAAGTGCCAGAGGGCATTATGGATGAAAGCTTATGGGATTACTTTGACCCAGAGCGCGAACTAAACGCATCACACCTTTTTGATTTTAACTCAGGCAATATCGATCGTGGTATTTGTACCCTGCCATACACACGCCAACGCGATAACCAAGACGTATACATTCCGGTAAACGTTATCGGTAATATTTTTGTATCTAACGGTATGAGCGCAGGTAACACCAAATTTGAAGCTCGCGTACAAGGTTTATCAGAAGTATTTGAGCGCGCTATTAAAAACCGCATCATCGCCGAAGGTATTTGTTTACCAATCGTGCCTGAAGATGTTGTTAAGCAATACCCTAAAATTCACGAAGCGTGTGAAGAACTTCGCAGCCATGGCTTTCATTTACGTATTGCCGATGCATCACTTGGGGGCAAATACCCTGTAATGAGCGTAACGCTTATTAACCCAACAGATGGCTCTGTATTTGCTTCTTTTGGTGCTCACCCATCATTTGAAGTTGCGCTTGAACGTACCGTGACTGAGTTACTACAAGGTCGTCGTCTTGATCAGCTAGATGTATTCCAACCTGCTACATTTGATAACGATGAAGTAGCAACACCAGAGAACATTGAACTGCACTTTATTGATTCAAGCGGTTTGATTTCGCATGATTTCTTCCGTGCAAAACCTGATTTTGAATTTGTACACTGGGACTTTAGCGGAACAACTGAAGAAGAATATAACTTCTGTACTGACCTAATTCATAGCATGGATCATGATATCTATATCATGGATTACACGCACCTAAACGTATACGCGTGTCGTATTTTAGTACCTGGCATGTCTGACATTTACCCTGTTGATGAGCTTATTTGGCGTAACAACAACGAAGGCGCAAAATTTCGCGAAGTATTCCTATCGCTTGATCAGTACGATGCAGAGCAATGGATGGAAATTTACGACTGCCTTGAAGAAGCAGGCCACAGCGATATTATCCGCGCCGCAGAATTTATTGGCCTTGCAACCGATGCCGACACACCATGGCACACTCTGCGTATAGGTGAGCTTAAAGCGCACCTATGTTTAGCTGCAGGCAGCGAAGAAGCCATTGATTGGGTTGACTGGATACTTCATACAGGCCAAGTAAATGAAGAGGCAATGCGCCACTTCCGCTGTTTAAAAGCAGTTCTTGAAATTAAATACGATGACGAGCGCGAATACGCAGATTACCAAGATGCACTAGGCTTAATGTTTGGTGCTAATAATGTAGCGCTGGCTATAGAAATTGCCGAAGGTAAAAAGCAGTTTAACGGTTTAACTTTCCCTGGTTTATCGCTTGAAGGCTTTAAAAAGCATGCGGCGCTACTTGATGGTTACCGCAAGCTACATGTAGCAAAGCAAAATCACTGGGCGCGTGAAGTTAGCGACTCGTAACTCGCTAAACTACTAATTATAAAAAATAAACGGCGCATTTGTTAATGCGCCGTTTTCATTTGTGTAATAAATTAGCTATAGTTAATTTGCCTAAATTAACGCCACGATGTAGCAAATGCCACCATCTACTAACAATAAAAAAACGAACGTTCATAACTTTAAGTTGACCTTTTGGTTATCGCTTACGCTAACTGTACTAGTTGGTATCGTTCTTGATCGTATTAACTACAATCGTGTTAAAGATGCTCATCGCCTACAAATTCTTTCTGAAGTAAGTACATATCGAGCTCAATTAGAATCTATTTTAGTTTCTAATATCCAACTAGTTCGAGGTTTAGGTGTTGCCGTAGCGGCGCAGCCTGATTTACAGCAAACACAGTTTGAACAAATTGCCCAACCACTATTTAAAACCTCAAATGAGCTTCGCAATATTGGTGGCGCTCCCGATATGGTAATTCGCATGACTTACCCCTTAAAAGGTAATGAAAAAGCACTCGGTTTAAACTTTTTAGAAGAAAAAAACCAACGCGCTGATGCTATTAGAGCTCGCGATACAAATACCATTGTAATGGCTGGCCCATTAAAATTAATCCAAGGTGACATAGCACTTATAGCCCGCGTTCCTGTTTACATACCGCCAGAAAATCGCTTTTGGGGATTACTTTCAGTTGTTCTCAACATTGAAAAAGTCTATGAAAATTCAGGTATTTATGAGCTAGAAAAAGAATACAACGTCGCTTTACAAGGCAGGCATGGACTTGGCAGCAAAGGGGAGTTTTTTTACGGTAATCAAAACATAATAGAGCAAGACCCCCTTGAGTTTACGTTAAGCTTTCAAGGTGGCAATTGGCAACTTTACGTAGCACCTAAAATAGGTTGGAGCCCACCAAATTCAGCTGTGTGGCCACTTAGGTTATCAATTATAATTATTTGCGGGTTATTAATTTGGGCCTTTTTATTCTTTTTGAAAATGCTTAATCGCCAGCAACAAAACGAAAAAATGCTTGAGGCAATGAGTGATCTAGCCCAAATAGGCGCATGGTCATTTAACTTAGAAACGAAACAAGTGTATTGGTCTGATATAACCAAAAAACTATTTAAATACCCATTAAATAGCCAACCAGAATGGCCTAAAGATTTAAATTACTTTAAAAAAGGTACTAGCAGAGAAACAATTAAACCTTTAATTGAACGAGCTATAAAATATGGTGAAAGCTACGAAGTTGAATTAGAAGTAATGGATGAAGAAGGTGAATCTGTTTGGGTACTCGTACATGGTGAAGCAGAACGAAAAAATGGACGATGCACACGTATTTTTGGCTCATTACAGAATATTGATACCCGTAAAAAGATTGAATTAGAAAATAATAAAACAGCATTACACAACGAAATTTTAGCCTCCCTTACCGTTAATAAATTAATATTAACTGGGCAAC
The DNA here is from genome assembly GCF_011378805.1 of Pseudoalteromonas sp. Z9A6. Classification (NCBI taxonomy): domain Bacteria; kingdom Pseudomonadati; phylum Pseudomonadota; class Gammaproteobacteria; order Alteromonadales; family Pseudoalteromonadaceae; genus Pseudoalteromonas; species Pseudoalteromonas sp. Z9A6. Next base: position 50,433 of record NZ_WTKZ01000011.1, on the reverse strand, counting down.
TGAGCCAATCAAAAGATATTATTACTGAAGCAATCTGCCAAGCATTTGATATTAAACGTGCCAGTATTTGGTTTTTTAATGAAGACAAATCCAAACTAAGCCCTTTTGCCATACATAGTAAACATTCGTCTAGTGATAAAATTGACTCTATTTGGCTAAGAAAAAATCTTCCCGGCTTTTTTAATGCAATAGATCACCAGCCTGTATTTAATGTGCCTGACGCCCAAGAACACCCAATACTCGCGCCAATTAAAGAACAGTATTTAATGACTCTCGAGATTAAATCAATGCTGTGCGTAATAATCCCTGCAGGAAGTGGCGCTATAGGAGTCGTCTGCGCAGAGCAATGCCAATCAAAACGCTACTGGTCTAAAAACGAAGAAAGCTTTTTAATTGCCGTTGCAGCGTTAATAGGCAGCTTGCACTCAAGCCAACAGCGAATTGAAACCGAACAAAAACTAGTTTCTGCCAAAGAAACCGCCGAACAAGCTGTTGAAGCTAAAAGTAAATTTTTAGCGAGTATGAGCCACGAAATTCGCACCCCAATGAACGGTGTTTTAGGTATGCTTAACATAATTAAGCAAACTCAATTGGACCTACAGCAAAAACATCATATTGAACTTGCTCAATCATCAGCTCAATCTTTGCTTAATATAATTAATGACATATTAGACTTTTCTAAAATTGAAGCCGGTAAGCTCGATATTGAAAACGTGCAATTTAATTTACCTCGGTTATTAGGCGAAGTGGTGGAATCCTTTGCTTTAAAGGTAGAACAAAACAATACAAAACTTATTCTAGATGCGACTCAAATAACTGTTAGCGAGATAATTAGTGACCCTAACCGCTTGCGCCAAATTTTAAATAACTTAATTGGCAACGCAGTTAAATTTACTATTGATGGCGAAGTAGTCATTACTGCCAGAATAGATGAAACAACGGATGGCTCGTTCCTACAGTGTTCGATTATTGATACTGGTATTGGTATTGACCCTAAAAAACAAGCGTCGTTATTTGACTCATTCACACAAGCCGATGCTTCAACAACACGCCAATTTGGGGGCACAGGGCTTGGTCTTGCCATAGTAAAACAATTGTGCGAACTGATGAACGGTGAAGTAAGTGTAAACAGTATGCAAGGTGAAGGAAGTACATTTTCTTTCACAGTACAAATACAACCGCGCTTAAGTAAAGAACAAGATTTACCGAGTCATTTAATTAAAAACAAACATATTTTAATTATTGATGAGTGCTCGTTAAATGCTAACACCGCTAATAAGCAGCTCACTGTTTGGGGTGCAAAAGTTAATTGTATACATAACTATCTTGAGGTTGATGATTACTTAAATAATGTAACCACCCACCTTGGTGCTATTTTAGTTGACTACTACTTTTTTGAAAAAGCCCCACAAACGCATATCACCGCGCTCAAAAACTTTATAAATATGCATAGTTGCAAGTTAGTTATTATGGCGCCAATGAGTTATTCACCTGAGGAGTCTAAAGTAGGTATGGAAGTCGACTGTATGATTTTCAAACCTCTCACACCGTCTGATTTGTTTGACTCACTTACAAACGATAAATACATTGAACAACAGCAGCAACAAGCTCAATTGCAAAACAAGCTAACTAAAGCACCGGCACTCGACTCATCAGAGCCACAACTACTGCTTGTAGAAGACAATAAAATAAACCAAGTGGTTGCCTCTGCGCTATTAAAGCAGGCGGGTGTTACTTTTGATATTGCCGAAAATGGACTTGAGGCAATTGTAAAGCTCAATGCAAAACAAGGGAAACCATATAAGCTAGTTTTAATGGATTGCCAAATGCCCGAAATGGATGGCTACCAGGCCACTAAAGCCATTAGAGAAGGTGATGCAGGTAAAGATAATGAAAATATTACTATTATTGCGCTAACAGCCAATGCCATGCAGGGCGATAAAGAAAAATGCCTAGCCGCAGGCATGAACGACTATTTAAGTAAGCCTCTCGATTTAGCTGCATTACAACCAAAGCTTCAACAATGGCTTGGCATTCAATAAAGGTGTAAGCTAATAAAATACGCTTACTAATTTGAGATTATTTATGCAGTTATCAACAAATCAACAACGTATTCTTGGTTGCCTATTAGAAAAACAAAGCACAACGCCAGAGCATTATCCGCTATCGTTAAACGCGCTAGTGAACGCATGTAACCAAAAATCTAATCGCGATCCTGTGTTAAGTCTTACAGATGAAGACGTGCAAAACGCACTCGATGAACTAATAGAAATGCGTTTGGTTACAATAGATGAAGGTCTTTCGGGTCGCGTAAATAAATACGACCACCGCTTTTGCAACACTGAATTTAGTAATCTGCAATTTTCTGCTCAGCAGCGTGCCATTGTTTGTTTATTACTTTTGCGTGGTGCTCAGACTCCTGGTGAATTAAGAACCCGCAGTGCTAGGCTTGCTGATTTTAATAACGTAAATGAAGTAGAGGCAGCGCTCAATAAACTGATTGAAAGCGAGTACGTCACAAAGCTAGAGCGTGAAGCTGGTAAACGCGACAGCCGATATATTCATTTATTTGGCGAACAACAAAATAATCCCGCCGATGCCTTTGTTGCTCTACCAAGCGAAGTAATTAAAGACAAAGAATTAAGCGATTTACTTGAAGAAGTAGAAAAATTAAAAGCAGAGCTTCGCCAAATAAAAGCTCATTTAAAACTTTAATTAACTAAAACTAAATCACATAATAAGTTTATTGCGTATCACATATTAAATTTTATAAGGAGCTGGCAATGCGCGCCGAAATTATGGCTGAAATGAAGGTTCAGCCAACGATTGATGTAAATGCTGAGATAACTCGCCGAGTTAATTTTATTAAAACACGTTTGGTAGCAGCTCATTCACGCTCGTTAGTACTGGGTATTAGCGGTGGTGTTGACTCATCAACCTGCGGCCGCTTATGTCAACTTGCTGTAAACGAGCTAAATAAAGAACACGATACTGACAAGTATCAGTTTATTGCAGTGCGCCTACCTTATGGTGTACAAGCTGACGAAGATGAAGCACAAATGGCGGTTGATTTTATTCAACCAAGTAAACGTATGACCGTAAACGTACAACCTGCGGCTGATGCATTGCATGAGCAAGCGATAGCTGCTGTAGTTGGCTGTGGTGAAGCACTGCCTGAGCAAGCTCAAATAGATTTTATTAAAGGTAATGTTAAAGCGCGTCAACGTATGGTTGCTCAGTACGAAATTGCAGGTTTTTACCAAGGCTTAGTAGTGGGTACCGATCATAGTGCTGAAAACATTACTGGTTTTTATACTAAATTTGGTGACGGCGCGTGCGATTTAGCCCCTCTGTTTGGTTTATCAAAACGCCAAGTTCGTGCACTTGCTACTGCGCTAGGTGCGCCAGCTTTATTGGTAGATAAAGCACCTACAGCTGATTTAGAAAGTGACCGCCCAGGTTTAACAGACGAAGAAGCACTTGGTTTGAGCTATGAGCAAATTGATGACTTTTTAGAAGGTAAACCTGTGTCTAATGATGTTGAACAAAAGCTTGTAAGCATTTACACGCGTACACAACATAAGCGTCAACCAATTCCGACAATTTACGATTAATGTTTAGTAGCTAAAATAAAGCAATTAATGCTTTGAGGATTAATTGCTTTTTTGATCGACAGATTAAGAAGCTGCGTATATTTTAATAAATTAACGCTTTGAATTTTATAATACCAATTGCATTAAATTAGTGAGCTATTATAGCCCTATGAAATAGCGATAGAACAATGATATTTTTAATGATATTGGTATAACTACCCGCCAAAGAGAACACTGCCTTATATGACATCGCCCATTTTAATTACCGGCGCAGGCCAACGTATTGGTTTAGCACTCGCTCAGCATTATATAGCCCAAGGGCAGAGTATTATTATCACGTATCGTACTCGTCACGCCGCTGTTGATAAATTAGAGCAACAAGGCGCTGTATGTATTTATGCCGATTTTAGTACCGATGAAGGTATTAGTGCATTTATAAATACGCTTAAAGAGCATACAACATCGCTGCGCGCTATTGTTCATAACGCATCAAGCTGGGACTGCGAAGCTAACAACCCTAACTTTGCAGCACTGTTTGATAATATGATGCGAATACATGCCAAAACACCGTATTTAATTAATTTAATGTGCGCAGAGCTGCTTTTAAACTATCAGCAAATTGAAAAAGTACCTGCCGATATAATACATCTTACTGATTATGTAGTTGAAACAGGCAGCCCTAAACACTTAGCTTATGCAGCAAGTAAAGCAGCACTCGACAACCTAACCAAATCGTTTAGCGCTAAATATGCGCCAAATATAAAAGTGAACTCGGTTGCTCCATCGCTCATTATTTTTAATGAACATGACGATGAGCAATATCGAGCTAAGACCCTTAAAAAATCATTAATGGGCATTGAACCCGGATGCCAAGAAATTATCAATAGCATTGATTTACTATTACAAAGCCACTACATCACAGGGCGCTCTTTGCCTATTGATGGCGGTCGTCATTTAAAGTAAATATAAATAAACTGAGATATTTATGCACAATGAATTAAAAGAAAGTTATGAAAAAATCATCACCGCTGTAGGTGAAGATGCTAACCGCGAAGGCTTACTTGATACGCCAAAACGTGCTGCAAAAGCAATGGAATATTTAACGCAAGGGTATCGTCAAACGCTTGATGAAATAACTAATAAAGCAGTATTTACATCTGACGCTGACGACATGGTGTTAGTACAAGACATAGAGCTCTACTCTATGTGTGAGCATCATTTACTGCCTTTTATTGGCCGTTGCCATATTGCTTATATACCAAACGGTAAAGTATTAGGCTTGTCTAAATTTGCACGTATTGTTGATATGTTTTCACGCCGTTTTCAAATTCAAGAACAACTAACGCATCAAATCGCTAAAGCAGTTGAAGAAGTTACTGGCGCTAAGGGCGTAGGCGTTATTGTTGAGGCAAAACACATGTGTATGATGATGCGCGGTGTAGAAAAGCAAAATTCAAGCATGCGTACATCAGTAATGTTAGGTAACTTTAGAAGCGATCCTAAAACACGTAACGAATTTTTGCAGCTTATAAAAGGTTAACCCTATGGCTAATGCAATTATTAACGTTACTAATTTACGCCTGCGTACGTTTATTGGCTTTAACCCCGATGAGCGTGAAAAAAAGCAAGATGTAGTGATCAATCTAGAGATTCACTACCCTGCTGATGACGCGTGTAAAACGGATGAAGTTGACCAAGCACTTAATTATAAAGTGATTACCAAAGAAGTAATTAGCTTAGTAGAGCAAGGGCACTTTTTACTGCTCGAAAAATTAGTGGCTGAAATTCTTGCCGTTTGTCACGCGCACCCAAGCGTTCATTACGCTAAAGCACGTGTTGATAAACCACATGCACTGCGTTTTGCCGATTCAGTGTCGTTAACGCTTGATTGGGCTAAATAAGGTCTTAAAAACTTATTTAAAAAAGCTTTCGAATCCTACGGCAAGGGCGATAACCGCTAAATAGCGTGCGCCTTTGCCTAGTGTTACTAACAGTAAAAAGGTACTAAATCGTACTTTAAATATACCTCCAATCACCGTTAATGGGTCCCCCACAACTGGCAGCCAAGCAAACAACAAACTATACACTCCATATTTATTAAATTGCTTTTGTGCGCTATCAAGCCCTTTTTGCGATACAGGAAACCATTTTTTATCTTTAAAACGCAGTACCTGCGTGCCTAACCAGTAATTAACACAGCTCCCTAACACATTTCCAAGTGTTGCTACGCACCACATAAGCCATAAATTAACTTTATCTTGAGTAATCATTCCCACCATTATCACCTCAGAAGAGCTAGGCAGTAATGTCGCAGATATAAATGCGCTAATAAATAACGTGAGATAAAGCATAATGCCCTTATGGCTAAACGTAAAAACCCAGCCTATAGCTGGGTTTATAATACCAATTTTATTAAAAACATGATCATTCTAGCGTATCAAATAACTCACTAACTACGTTAAAAATTATTTATATAGAACAACTACATATCATAATTTTAGCCTTGTTATTGAGCTATTTTCTTATCGCTATAATAGATCACTAATTTAATGCAATTGGTATAAAAATAAACTGTGTGTTTATTTTATCAAATTTAAACTAAACGGGTAATTAAACTCTTTACCTTCGTTAGCTTTAATACTTGCCATTACAACCATTACAAACCCAAAAATTGCCACTATAGGTAGTAATATTAAGCCGACTGCTACAAACATCAGTACAAAACAAACTACATATGCAATTACCATCGTTATTTGAAAGTTAAGCGCCTTTTTACCGTGCACGTCAACAATTGGCATTTCATCTTTTTTAATTAACCACACAATTAATGGCCCAATTATTGAGCCAAACGGCACAACAAACCCAGCAAGCGCACTTAAGTGGCATAACATAGCCCACGTACGGTCATCTTTATTAACTGGTTCAACCTGTTGATTTTCTTCCATAACACTCTCCTTTTTGTTTTATGTATGTTGCCTCTTAACTAAACAAATGTCTACAAATCAACCAACGTATTTATGTTTAAAAATCACAGCGTGAAATCTTGTGATAAAAAAGTGATAAGTTTGTGAGAGTTTCTGGAGACGATTATTCAATACTTAATTCGAATCATCACTTACAGGAAATAATAATGAAAACTTCTACATTAACAATCGCAATTCTTTTAGCGGCAGCTAGCCAATCGACTATGGCCGCAGAATTAGACCTAAAAGTTACTAACCTAACCAAAGGTATTCACTTTACTCCACTGTTAATTACAGCACACAACAGCGAAGACACACTGTTTGAAGTAGCAACGCAAGCATCTACAGCACTACAAACAATGGCTGAAGGCGGCAATATTGCAGAGTTAGTTGCACAAGCAACTGCTGCGGGCAGTGATATGGCTGCAAATCCAGTTGAAGGTTTACTTGCACCAGCCGCATCTACAACGGCAACACTGAGCACGACTGACGGTAATGAGTACCTATCTTTAACTGCAATGATGCTACCAACTAATGATGGCTTTGTAGGCTTAAACAGCTGGAAAATCCCAACAGAAGCGGGTACTTACACAATTAATTTAAATGCTTACGATGCAGGCACAGAACAAAACAATGAGCTTGTAGTTGAAGGCTCTGGCGCACCAGGTACTCCAGGTATTCCTGCAGCTCCAGGTGGCGACGCTGGCACTGGCGGTACAGGTGTATTAAGTGGTGATACAAATACTAGCATTCATATTCACCCGGGTAGCTTAGGTGATGACGATTTAGAAGCGGGTAATAGCGATTTAAGTAATACAGTACACAGATGGTTAAACCCAGTAGCACAATTAACCGTTACAGTTAAGTAGGAGCATGATTATGTCATCTGCTAACAACCTTAAAAAAAGTCTACTAGTGCTTGCACTTGCAACCACACTTGCAGCGTGTAGCGATAACGATAATGACGATCCAATAATAGAAGAACCGGTCGTTGTTGAGCCAATTGTTGTAGAACCTGTGATCAGTGAGTTTACTATTACTTTTAGTAACTTAACTGCAGGACAGCCTTTGTCACCACTCTCTGTCATTGCTTTTGAAGATGAAGCACCTTGGTCATTCGGTACCACAGCTTCTGTTGGTTTAGAAATGCTTGCAGAAAGCGGTGCAAATGAAGAATACCTCAGCTACGAAAGTGCACTTGCTGCAGTTTCAGCTGAAGGTGCTATTGGCCCTGGTGAAACCACCACAGTAATAATTACTGTTGAAGAGCAAGAAACGCTTAATTTGTCATTTGCTGCCATGCTTAGGAATACAAATGATGCTTTTACCGGTCTTAGTTCTTTAGATGTATCAACATTAGAAGTTGGCGGTTCGTTATCACGCACTACGACTGCTTATGATGCGGGTACGGAAGCAAATACAGAAACAGCTGAAACTGTGCCAGGTCCTGCCGCTAGCGGTGAAGGGTTTAACGAAATACGTGACGATACAGCCGATATAATAACGATGCATCCAGGCATTGTTTCAAATCAAGATGGATTATCTACATCAGCACTTGGTGTTGAACATAAGTGTGATAACCCAGTATCGAAAATAGTAATTACGCGCACGCAGTAACGTTCCAGCTTGTAATGGGAAAGTAAGGGAGCACGGATGCCCCCCTTTTTACGAGGTAATACATGCGTCACGAAAAAATATTAGTAGTAGAAGATGACAGAGAAATAGGTAAGTTAATTACCACGCAGCTAACGTCGCTTAACTTACATGTTGATCATGTTGTGAGCGCAGAACTTGCCTTAAAAAAAATAGCTAAGCATCCCTACGGACTTATTTTACTCGATATAAACTTACCCCAAATGGATGGCTTAAGCTTATGCCGAAAAATAAAAGAGCATTACCCTACTATCTCCGTAATTTTACTCACCGCGCTTAGTAGCGATATGGACAGAGTTATTGGCCTTGAAATGGGCGCCGATGATTATATTTGTAAACCCTTTTTTGCACGCGAATTACAAGCCAGAGTAAAAACCCAATTACGCCACAGAGCACAACTACTCGCGAGCCAAAACAACGACAACTCTCCCGTTGATAGCGAACAAACACTAAATATAGGCTCACTCAATATAGAATTTAGTTCGCACCAAGTGTATTTAGGTAAACAAGCCCTTAACCTTACCGCCACCGAATTTGATTTACTCGTTTACCTTGCACGTCATCCTAATCATGTTTTTAGTCGCCAGCAGTTACTCGATAAAGTATGGGGTTACCAACACAGTGGCTACGAGCACACGGTTAATTCACACATAAACCGCTTACGTGCCAAGCTAGAAGAACACCAACAAGCACCTATCATCGAAACCGTTTGGGGTGTTGGTTACTAACTAAACCCTAGCCAACTCAATTAAGACACCTATTATGAAACTTTCTTTGTATCAAAAATTAGCTATATCGCTAGTCGTCATTTTTTGTTTTATTTGCGCCCTTGTTTACGGCTGGAGCAAGCAATTAGAACTGACTTCAAAACACCATGCTGAGCAAAATTTACATTTGGCGCTTGCCGAGCACTTAGTACAAGATAATCCATTAATAAAGGAAGGTGTTTACGACTATAAAGCGCTTGAAAACCTCTTTCATACCTTAATGTTATTAGGTCCTGCGTTTGAATTTTATTTTGTAGACGAAACCGGAAAAATTCTTACTTACTCAGCAAAGCCGGGTAAAGTTAAACGCACGCATATTAGTTTAACGCCTTTAAAAAGGCTGATTAACGACCCAAGCGCTGCACCTATTTATGGTGATAACCCTCGTAATAAAGAGCAACAAAAAATATTTTCAGCCGCGCCAGTATTTAATCAAGATAAGCTACAAGGTTATTTATATGTAATTATTGGTGGCGAGGCTTACGATACCTCACTAAGCACTGTAAAAAATAATGATAAGTTATGGCTAGCCGCTTTATGGCTTGGCTCTGCACTCGCATTTTTATTTATTGCGATGCTAATTTTACTACGTTTTTTTACCAACCCAATTCAGCGCTTAGCACGCGATGTTAGTAATATTGAAGCCGCTAACTACAGCCTTACCGACACCAAGCTAAGTAACTATTCAACGCAAAAAAGTAACGAAGTGCATAGTTTAGGGCGAAGTATTCAAGCCATGTTAACGCGTATTAATGAGCAGTTTAAAGCGCTTGAACAAGGCGATAAACAACGCAAAGAGTTGCTAACTCACTTATCGCACGACCTACGTACCCCCACTTGCTTCACTGCAGGGGTTTTTAGAAGTACTAAATCAGTCAGGTGAGCAATTAAGTAAACAAGAGCAGCAAGAATACTTACAGGTATCGCTTAATAATTGTGGGCAATTAAAGCTACTCATAGAGCAAATATTTGAACTTGCTCACTTAGAAAATGGCGAAATAAGTATAAATAAAGAAACCTTTAATTTAGGTGAACTCATTTACGATTGCATGGCAAAATTTAGTTTAGCCGTTGATAAAAAAGGCATTGGTTTGTCGGTAGAACCTGCGATTTGTGACTTTCCTGTGGTTGCCGATATAGCTAAATTAGAGCGCGTGTTAAGTAACTTAATTGACAATGCAATTAGGCATACCCCTCGTGGCGGCAGCATTGCAGTACATGTAAAACGCAGTGACGATAATCAACTATTTGTGCATGTATCAGACACGGGCGTAGGCATAAAAGAAGATGAGCTGAATGCTATTTTTGACCCGCACTACCAAGCAAGTAATTCTAATAAAGAGGGGCGCCAGCAAGGTGGTTTAGGATTGGCTATTTGCAGAGGGTTATTAAAACTGATGGATAGTGAAATTTACGTACAAAGTGAAATTGGTAAAGGCACTATGTTTAGCTTTAATTTACCACAAAAAAAGGTGCTTTCTTAAAAAGCACCTTATTGAGTTAAATCTATTTAAATATAAAGAGTAACTACTTTTTAATACCTGCTAAATCAAGCATAAATGCATAGTTTAGCGCGGTATCTTCTAAGCGTTTAAAGCGACCCGATGCGCCGCCGTGCCCTGCTTCCATATCTATTTTAAACAGTAACTTATTATCATCAGTTTTATAGTCACGCAGCTTAGCAACCCATTTTGCAGGCTCAAAGTATTGAACTTGTGAATCGTGCAAGCCAGTCGTCACTAACATATTAGGATATGCTTGCTTAGATACTTGGTCATATGGCGAGTAAGACAGCATGTAATCGTAATACGCTTTTTCGTTCGGATTACCCCACTCGCCGTATTCATTTGTTGTAAGCGGTATGCTCGCATCAAGCATTGTGGTTACTACATCTACAAACGGTACCGCAGCAACCATGCCTTTATAAAGCTCAGGCGCTTGGTTTGCTACTGCGCCCATTAATAAGCCACCAGCACTGCCACCTAACGCAAATATTTCATCTTTTGCGCCATACTTTTGAGAAACCAATGCTTTAGTTACATCAACAAAGTCATTAAACGTATTCTTTTTAGTGAGTAGCTTGCCGTCTTCGTACCAAGGGCGACCTAGCATTTGTGAGCCACGTACATGGGCAATTGCAAATACAAAGCCACGGTCAAGTAAACTCAAACGCGTGCTTGAAAAAGTAGGATCCATGGTTGCGCCATAAGAGCCGTAACCGTATTGCAGTAGCGGGTTAGTACCATCTTTTTTAAACGCGTCTTTACGGTAAACTAAGCTTACCGGTACTTTTATGCCATCACGTGCTGTTACAAAAATACGCTCTGAGGCGTAATTATCAGCATCAAAATCACCTAATACAGCTTGCTGTTTAAGTAGTTTTTTATCGCCAGTCGCTAAATCTACATCGTACGATGAACCAGGTGTAGTCATGCTTGTGTAGTAAACTCGTAACGTGCTGCTATCTATATCGTTATTACCATAAGTACCAATTGTATAAGCGCTATCGTTAAAGCTCAGTGGTAACTCTTTACCTGTTTTTAAATCACGCGCAATCAACTTTGATTGGCCCATTTCACGCTCTTGGTAAACTAAGTAGTCATTAAATAAATCAATGCCTTCGAGCTTAATATCATCGCGCGCTGGGATCACACTTTGCCAATTTGCTTTGTCACCAGCTTTATCAATATCCACTTTTATCAGCTGAAAATTTACAGCATCTAAGTTAGTTACAATGTAGTAAGTATTCCCTAGTTTAGATATTTCATATTCAAGCCCTGCTTCGCGCTCAATTAAGCGTTTAGGCATTGCCTTAGCATCATCAGCACTTAGTACCGATACGCCTGATGCAGCTGTGCTGCTGTGCCAAATATAAATTTCTGACTCATCTTTGCTTTTACTCATACCCATGTAGTAACTGGTATCAGTTTCTTCGTAAATTAGCTCATCATCAGCTTGTGGTGTACCTAATGTATGACGATAAACTTGGTAACCTAGCAAGGTTTGTAAATCTTTTTTAATGTAATAAAGCGTTTTGTTATCGTTTGCCCACACAATGCCACCGTTGGTGCCCTCTAGTGTATCTTCGAGTAGTTTACCGGTTGTTAAATCTTTTATTTTTATACTATAAATACGACGGCTAACAGTATCTTCGCCATAAGCCATTAAATTGCCATTCGGGCTTACATTTAAGCCACTTACTGCATAATAATCATGGCCTTTCGCAAGCTCATTTACATCTAAAATAACTTGCTGATCCGTACCTGTAAAATCGCTGCTGCGTAAGTAAGTAGTGTACTCGTTATCGCCACGTGTTTGCGTTGAGTAAAAATAATCACCGTTTTTAACTGGGACTGAATCATCGTCTTTTTGGATACGCCCTTTTAGCTCTTCAAACAATTCACTTTGCAGCGTTTTAGTATGTGCAAGCATGGCATCAGTGTATGTATTTTCAGCTTCTAAATAGTTAATCACCTCTGACGCTTTACGTTCGTCATCACGTAACCAATAGTAATTATCTACCCGTGTGTCACCATGAATAGTCATCTCATAAGGCACTTTTTTAGCAACTGGGGCTACAGCTTGGGCTACTTGAACCGTTTTAACTTGTGTATTATTTTTTTTGGTTTCTTCAGGGGCTTGATTACAGCCACTTAAAATAGCGAGCGATAGTGCAGCAAGAGCGAATGGAGTACGTTTCATCAGTCAAATCCTTGTTGTTTTTTATTTTTTATTAAGTAATTAAATATACCTAAAAATAACCTGTGTTGTGATTTACTTTGTGAAGCTATGTAAAGTAAATCAACGTAATTCCTCTTTTCTTAATAAGCCTACATCAGGTACTCTGTAGATATATAAGTCATTTTTAAGCTCAACTGATTAAGGGTAGTAATGAATAGCGAAGTAATAAATATTTTAACTATGGCAAAAGTAATTCAAACGGCCGTTGCTCCCGTATTTTTAATCACAGGTATAGCAGCAACTTTAGGTGTTTTATCTAATCGCTTAGCGCGAATTACCGACAGAGCGCGCTTATTGGAGCGAAGATTAAAAGTAAATACAGATGATGATTTTAATAAGTCGCTAGCAACAGAACTCCGCGCTTTATTAAAAAGATCTCGATGTATACATATTGCTTTTAGTTTAAGTGTATTAAGTGCCTTACTTGTATGTGCTGTGGTCATGTTTTTATTCTTGTCGCACATTCAATCAATTAACTTAAGCGTGACTATTGCTTGTTGTTTTGTTGCCGCAATGGCATTACTTATATGTGCATTTATTTCACTACTTGGAGAAGTATTTTTGGCTACCAGAAGCATGCGTCGAGGAATGATATTTGCTGATATAGGTCTTAATGACTAAGTTTTAATTAAATCTATCGCATTCACTTGAATAAATACGATGTTAGATACAAGATATCAAATTAAGAATTACAATTTTCACCAGGGGCAAACATGAAATTAAAAAAAGTATTAGCAACAATAGCACTGGCAACGTGTGCATTTAGCGTATCGGCAAATTCTGCATTTAAAGAGCCAAGTGACGCGATTGAATACCGCCAAGCAGCATTTTCAATGATCTCAGTACAAATTGGTGACATGGGCGCAATGCTAAAAGGTAAAGTACCTTTTAACGCAGAGCAATTTAAAAAGCGTGCTAACAACGCAGCTGCACTTTCAAAAATGCCATGGGAAGCGTTTTACGAAGGAACAGATAAAGGCGACACAGCTGCACTTGCTGCTGTTTGGTCTGAAAACGATACTTTTATGAAAAAAGCAACTGCATTCCAACAATACGCAGATGAGCTAGCAGTAGCGGCTCAATCAGGCGATAAGGCCGTAATTGGTAAAGCTTTTGGCGCATGGGCTAAAGGCTGTAAAGATTGCCATAAGCAATTTAAAGATTAATTTTACTGCAGCATCTAAGCTGCATTAAAAAGATAATAAAAAAGCCCTGGATGGTTAACCGTTCAGGGCTTTTTTTAACTTTATTGTCTATTAACTATTTATTGATACTTTCGTAGCTCGCCCTTTAAATGGGCGCTTAAATAACGTGCCAATATCACCTAAAATCATATATAAACACGGTACCAATATAAGCGTTATTAACGTTGCAAACATAACAGCAAAGCCAAGCGCTACTGCCATTGGTATTACAAACTTAGCCTGCAGGCTTGTTTCAAACATAATAGGTAGTACACCGGCAAAAGTTGTTATCGACGTTAATAGTATTGCTCTAAAGCGAGCACACCCTGCTTCTATTACTGCATTTTTAACGCTAACACCTTCGCGGCGCACTTGGTTTACGTAATCGGTCATTACAAGTGAGTCGTTTATAACAACACCAGCAGCAGCAATTAAGCCAAAGCCCGACATTAAGCTTATATCTAAATCAAACCAGTAATGACCCCAAATAGCCCCGGTTAAGCTAAACGGAATAACCGACATTACAATAAGCGGTTGTGAATAGCTTTTAAGCGGCACAGCTAGCAGTATGTATACTAAAATCATTCCGCCAATGAAAAACATTATTTGCTCATTGGCTTGAGCTTGCTGCTCTTCTATTGCGCCACCAAGTTCTGATTTAACACTTGGAAATTCTTCAATTAGCTGTGGAAGTAAGTTTTCTTTTACCTGCTTAACTACTTCACCAGGTTCAATTTGCTCTTCATCAATATTGCCATAAACATACACGGTACGATAACCACCTTCACGACGAATATAACTAATGCCAGGTGTTTCGGTCAGCTCTACAACATCACCAAGTAATACTTCTCGCCCCTGTGGGGTGGTCACTACAGTATGTTTAAGCGATGAAAATGCTTCACGAGTTAGTTTAGGGTAGCGTACCATTACACGTACTTCTTCACCGTTTCGGATCACGCGCTGCGCTTCACCACCATAAAAGCTGGCACCTACTTGATTAGCAATACTTGCTAAATCTAAGCCCAGGTCGTAAGCGACCGGCTTTAAGCTCATTTGCACTTCTTTGCTCGCGGGGTCAATTGTTGAGCTTATATCAAACAGTCCTTTTTGCTGTTGCAGTAATTGAATAAAACGACGACCGGCTTCATTTAAAGTCTCTATGTCAGAACCAAACAGTAAGTAACCAAACTCGCCGCCGCCATTGCCACCACCGCCGCCGCCAACATCGTCTTGAATAGTTAACGACTTAATACCGGCAATAGTTGGCATAGCTTCACGCCAACGACGTGAAAGTTCAAATGCATTATACGGGCGTGAATCTTCGTCAACTAAAGGGGCAAGTAATTGAGACTCAGTTCTGCCTTGGTTAAATACCAACACATCACGAATAATTTTTTGACCAAATTCACGCTCAGTTTCTTCATCGACTCTAAGTACCATGGCTTCTATTTCACGAATAGCCGCAATAGTTTGTAAGTCAGAAACGTTATCGTTCATTTCAACTTGTATTTGCGGAAAGTCGTGCGGCACTTTAGGAGTAGGTACTGTACGTACTTTATTAGACGTAATAAGTGCAATGCTTATTATAAACATAGCAATAAAAGCGAATAACACTGTCCAGCGCCAATCTACACATTTCGCAATAAAACGTTTATATGGACCATTTACAAAACCAAAAAAGCGAGTGTTAAAGCTATCGCGCCAGCCACCTTTTTTAATCGGTGAAAAGTGTGTATGTGCAATATGAGCCGGTAATATAAGCTTTGACTCTACAAGGCTAAATACTAAACACAGCATAACTACAACAGCTATACCATAAAAAAAGGCACTTTCTGGACCGCTTGAAAGCGTAAACGGCGCAAACACAGCAATTGTTGTTAGTACACCAAACGTTGCGGGAGTTGCTACGCGGTTTGCACCACGTACAACGTTTTCAACACCACCACCGCTTTTTTCTACCTCGGTATAGGCGGCTTCACCTATTACTATGGCGTCATCCACCACTATGCCAAGCACCATAATAAACGCGAATAACGAAATAATATTAATGCTGATGCCAAATAGCGGCATCATCATCATGGCCCCTAAAAAACAAACGGGTAAGCCAATCATTACCCATAATGCAAGTTTAAAGCGCAAGAATAAAGACAGCATAATGGCCACTAAAATTGCACCTTGAAACAAGTTAGCCTTCATCATATCAAGGCGTGCGTTTAGGTAATATGTCATGTCCATTAATGGCTCTAACCTAATACCTGGCGGTAGCTGCTTATTTTTTTGATCAATAAATGTCTTAACCGAATCGGCCACAGGAATTATATTCTGCTCTTGTGTTGCTTTAACCGACATATAAACGGCATTTTCACCGTTAAATTTAAAGTAACGCTCACCTTCGGTAAATTGATCTTTAATAACGGCAATATCTTGCAGTAAAACTTTAGCGCCATACTCACCAATTTTTACCGGGATGTGTCTAAACTCTTCACCCGAGTAAAATTGGTTCTCTACTCGAACAGAAATAACACCCGCATCGGTTTTTAATTGCCCTGCCGAAAAGTTAGCTGAGTAACGACGCACCGCATTCATAACATCACTAAGGGTAAGGTTATATTGGCGAAGCGTATCGGGGTCTATCTCAATTGCAATTTCGTCAAGCGGTACATCGTTTTCAACGAGTGAAACATTAGATAGCTGTAGTAACTCATCTTCTATTTGGTTAGCAATAGGCTTAAGCTCTGTAAGCGGTAAATCGCCAACGAGTGTCATACCTATTACATCTTGCCTAAATTCAACTTGGCTTATGGTGACCGGTTCCATACCAGCCGGAAAAGTCGCAATACCATCAACACGTAACTTTACTTTATCAAGCACATCGGTAAGTTCAGCATCAGTGTTTATTTCAAGGCTTGCAGTGCCGCCATTTCTAAAAGCGCGGTACACACCTTTTTTAATTTCGGTTATATCTTTAAGTGACTCTTCAATTTTTATAAGAATACTTTCTTCTATTTCTTGAGGAGAGGCACCTGGGTAGTTAGCTTCAACGTTAATATAGTTAACTTCTATATTTGGAAACATTTGACGCTGAATAGTGAAGTAACTTATAGCCCCCATAACAATGATAAAAAACATCATTAAGTTTGCAGCAACCGAGTTATTAGCAAAGTAGGCAATGAGTCCTGTTTGTTTTTTTTGTATTGATTCGCTCATATCTAATACACCTTACAGCTGTTGCGTGTTTGAGGTGCTCAACTCTGAGCTTTCAGGTGTAGCTACACCGGCAATTTTAACCTGCATCCCTTTTTGTGGGTATTCAGGCAAAGTAGTAACGAGTTGGTCGTCAGCATTTAAGCCACTGCTGATATAAAAGTATTCACCTTCTTCACGAATAACCGTTACTTTACGTGGCTCAAGCTCTTGGCTTTTGTTTACGACCCATACGGTTTGGTTATTCACTAAAGCTTGCGGTAAGCGGTAAATATTATTAAGCGTAGCCCCTGCAAAATTAACTTGTACGTAGCTACCAAATTTAATAGATGGTTGTTTTGTTTTTAAACCATAAGGGTCTTCAATTCGCACAACTAAACTGCTCATGCGCGTAGCGCTATCTACAATTCCTAAGTCGCGGTCTATTACCCCTTCGCGCGTAAAGCTATTTAGCCCTTTTTGAATCACTGTAGCGGTAATGCCTTTAATACGCTCTGGTAAAAACACGCTATCGAACCCTGCGATAGGAATAATCACTTCAGCGGTCTCAATATTATTGAGTTCAGCAACTTGTGAGCCCATAGTGACAAATTGTCCAACACCTATATTTCGGCTAATCACCAATGCGTCGTAAGGGGCTGTAACATCACAATTATCCAAATCACGTTGCGCGCGCTTTAATGCTGCTTGCGCCGACTTTACAGATGCCTGCGCACTTAACACTTGAGGTTTACGTAAAAATAAATCTGTGCGCGCTTTACTTGGAAAGCGCTTGGCTTCGTCTTCGGCTACTTGAGCTTGAGCTTGTTCTTCTATTAAACCCGCGCGCGCGCGAGCAAGCTCAGCCTCTGCAACAAGTACTGCTGCTTCATAATTATCTTTTTCGATAGTGAATAACGTTTCACCGCGAGCAACTATGCCACCAGCTACAAAATTAGGATGCCAACTTAACACTTCACCCGACACCTGCGCCGAGAGCAGTGTATTTTCAAGAGGCTTTACTTCACCGTAGCTATTAATAATAACTTGATGATCGTTTGCAGCCACTGGCTCAACTTGCACTGTTGGACGAGTATCAATTACTTCTTTTTTTTCTGGCTCTTGTGCAATGGCATTTATTCCCATAAAGCCAACAACACCAACAATGAGCGCTACAAATGGAAAAACCCATCTAAGTGAATTTGTTTGCATATTCTATTATCCCCAAAACTCTATTAACATCATAATACCAGAGCCTTATGAAACATTAAGGTGACATTTGTAAGCAACTGTTACAAATGCGTGTATTAATAGATAAAATAAAGACGGTAATTCAAAAACGACTAGTGGGATTATAAAAAACAACTTGCTAATATGATTTTGAAATGAATAGTTAAACATTATTCCTTGTCAAATATAAAGTTCCTAATTAAATATAAATAGTGCCTTTTAAATACCTTACAGCATGCCCCGTTAAGGTGACGGTTGTATCATCCACTTTGCAAATTAAATGCCCGCCTCTGCTTGAAGCCTGATAAGCGCTTAACGTAGTTTTAGCCAATTGCTGCGCCCAGTAAGGTGCCAAGCCAGTATGAATAGAACCTGTTACATAATCTTCGTCGCCACCGCTTGCGGGCCAAAAATAACGAGATATAAAATCATAATCATCACTAGGTGCTGTAGCTACTACATCAAGTGGATAAAGCGTTTTTAAAAGCTCGGAGTTAGTTATTAATTCAAGTATTTGATCGGCATTTTTATAAATAGCAAAGTAAGCTTGGCGGTTTTTAAGCACTTTACTCGGTTGTATAGACAAGCCGTCAAGCAATTGCTGCGGTACATTTTGTACCTCAACCGGTGCTTGTTTAGGAAAGGTCATTGCAAAGCTGCCATCAGCGTTTTTATTAACGATTAGCTCGCCCACCGCATCAGCAATAAAGCGAATTTGCGATATGTTATGCTCTTCACATAAAACATAAGCAGCCGCAAGTGTGGCATGACCACAAAAGTCGATTTCCATTAACGGCGAAAACCAACGAATAACAAAACTGCCATCGGCTTGCAGGCAGGTAAAAGCCGTTTCAGATACGTTATTCTCAGCGCCAATCTTAAGCATTAAATCGTCACTTAACCACGATTCTAGTGGGATCACTGCCGCATAGTTACCTTTAAATAACTCATTCGTAAACGCATCAATTTGATGAATAGCTAATTGCATTGTTTAAACTTTGTAATGATTAATAGCTTAAAACTGCCATACCTAAACTAAATTAGCACTTTTATTTTTGCTTTAAGCCATTACAGGTCGTATTCTATAGTATTGCATACAACCAAATTGCACAGCATTGGTAAGCAATAGCATAATAAACATAAGTAAGTGCGCCGTGCTTGGAGCAACTGTTGTAAGCTCAACAACTAAGCCGCAAATACCAGCAATAAACTGCAAGCTAAAATAGCGCGCGCTTAAATTACTCACATTACCCGTACGCAATGTTTTATAAGTTTGCGGCATAACACGTACAGAACTCATCACAAGGCCAACATACGTTAAAGCGCTTAATACCGTTGCAGTATCAAGGCTTGAATTTAAAAGCAGTGAAAACGGCAGTAACGAAAAGCCTAGCATAGTAACCAGCTGTACACGTTCTCGTTTAGCTGCGTTGAAACGTGCAAAAAAATATAAAATAAGCCCGCTTAATGCACCGGTTACAATAAATGGTAACGCAATATAATAGCGCTCAAAGAAAATATTGTAGGTTATAAAATAAAGGCTTTGTGCTAATCCAAATGTCATCATTAATAGTGACAAACCAGAGACACTACGATTTTTTCGAATTTTGTTTAGTAATGGTAAAAAACTAAAAACTAAAATAAAAGAAGACAATATAGGCAAATAATGCGCCAAAGCAACCTCGCTCGTTATATAAATGTTAATTAAAAACAGAAATAAAAACATTTAATAAACATCTGTTTTTAAAAGGCTTTTACTATGAGCGCGGCATTGTAGAGCCGCGTAAATTTAACTCAACTAAATAAGACATTCTTATTTTAGGTACTGGCAAGCTAGGTATACAAAAACCGTAGAATTAAGTTCACGGTTTACTTATTTAATAGAAAACCTACTCACAAGCTATCAAATGAAAATGATAGTTGTTATCATGCGCAAGTCATTAACTGCAATATATAAAACTATCTATGAGAAAAACTCTTTTTAAAATTCACAGTTGGATCGCTCTTATAGCTCTCATTCCCTTGATTGTTATTAGTATTACAGGGAGCGTATTAGTTTTTAAAAGTGAAATAGATGGCTTACTTATGCCAAGCAGTCACTATGTTATAAAAGCACTGCCAGAGCGCATGCCAATCGACAAATTAATCGCAAAAACAGAGCTTGCTTACCCTGAGTATGTAGTAGGTAGTTGGGAAATATTTAACGATGATACTGCTGATCGGGTTTACTTAGTTAAACGCGGGACAGAGCAATGGTATAAGTTTCATTTAAACCAGTATACGGGTGACATTTTGTCAGAGCCTGTTGGTACCAGCCATTATTTTACTGATTGGTTTTTAGAACTGCATTACACCTTTTTACTTAACGACTTTAAAAACCTGCCAGGGCAAACAGGCACAGTACTAGGCTTCTTTTTTGCTCTGTTTTTATTGGTATTAGGTATTACTGGGCTTATTATTTATCGTAAATTTTGGCAGCGCCTATTTAGTGTGCGCTGGCGTGCAACACTGCAAATTGTACTTAGCGACATTCATAAAATGACGGGGGTGATAGGGTCGCCCATCATTATTATTTTAGCTATTACAGGTGGCTACTTTAACTGGGCGGTGTGGTATCACGAAGTTATTGAACACGCTGAGGAAGAGCACTTTGTACTAACCAAAAACTTGCACAATAGCGATATTTCGTTTCAACACATACTCGATGACAGTAAAAAGCAAATACCCACTTTTAATGGTACGTTTTTAGTTATGCCACTCGAGCCTGACGAAAATATCACCTTATTCGGCGAAGTCGATACAAATAACCCGCTTGCGAGCGAATACGCTAATACGGTTAGCTACGATAAGCAAACAGGCGAACATTTAACTAACTGGGATATTCGCGAAGTAGGCGTTGGCTGGCAAGTAATTGATAGCTTTAGAAAACTTCATTTTGGCTACTTTGCAGGGCTAATAAGTAAAATACTGTGGTGCGTAATTGGTTTGAGCCCAGTGTGGCTAGCAGGTACTGGTTTTTACTTGTGGTTTACCCGCCGTAAACGTAAAAAACAATCACAAAAAAATCGCTCAAGTAAACGCAGCACAGCAAGTGCTTGATTAAAAACCCACCACATTGTAATGTAAAATTTAACAATGGAGTGGGTTTATGATGTTTTATAAAATAGCAGTCTGTATTACTTTTTTATATTTAGTTGGATGTAACACAACCAAGGTTCAGCAAGTAGAACAACAAATAGAGCTTGAACAACTATTAAACCATTCTTTGTTTAATAAACTCGACACTCCTTCTGAGTACAGTATTTTTGAGTTACCAAATGCTGAAAAAGAAAAATTTTTAGCCTATGCCGAAAAACAAAAACAGTCTGAAATCCGTCATGACCGCATTATTTACAACTACCTCGAAAGCAACTTAGCTAACTTTAAATACCACGGCGATACACTTACTTCAGCCCAAGCCTTAAAACTTTCGCAAGGTAATTGCATTAGTTTAGCCATTTTAACGCAAAGCTATGCACAAGCTCTCGGGTTAGAAACAAGCTTTCAAGAAGTTACAAGTAAGCCCATATACGCAAAAGAAAATAATGTTGTTTATGTAGCAAGCCACTTTAGAACGAGAGTATACGCCCCAAAAGTAGAGAAAAAAGATGATAATATTGTTGAATTTTTCAGAGCGGGCACCTTAATCGACTACTTTCCTACCCGCCGCAGCTTTTATTCAAGCAGTGCAGATTATAACGATTTAGTTTCTAAGTTTTATAGTAATTTAGCTGCAACAGCATTAGCAGAAAAACAGCTGGATATTGCTTACTCACTTATTTTACAAGCAAACAAATACACTCCCAATGATCCTGAATTATTTAATATAGCGGGCGTTTTGCATCGTCGGGCTGGTGATTTAAAAAGCGCTAAAAACATCTATCAAACAGCTCTTAGTAATAATGAAATAAGCATTAATTTAATCAGCAACTATCAGCTTTTAGCTAAAAAGTTAGGCGACAAAGAGCTTGTTAAAGAGCTCACCTCACAATTAGTTAATAAAGAAAAAGACCCATACGAATTACTAGTGATCGCTAAAAACAACTTACAAGCTGGCCACGCTCATCAAGCTAAAGCACACCTTGAGCAAGCGATTACTAAAGCGCCTTACATTGCTGAGCTATACTTGGAACTCGCAAAAGTTCGCTATCAACAAGGTAATATTAAACAAACACAAACCTTACTTGAGAAAGCAATTGAACTAGAACGTGATAATCAAAAACTCGATGTATATCAAGCTAAGTTACTATCCTTGCAGATGGATAAGTAACTTAGCCAATTAATATTTATAACGAATAATAAAAGCTCAGCCACGCTCGCATTTCATCTTCAAAACTGTCGCCCTCTACTCGCGACAGTCCCATATTAAATGTTAAGTCATTTATACCAGCAGGCCCCATTCCAAAACTAAAATCACCTTGGTGTTTTATCCCGTAACTTTGTGCATATACAGTGCCCTCGAGTTGATGTTGCTTATAATAAAGCCACGGCATGCCTTCTTTAAAGCTAAAGCCGCCACCGTAGCCTTGATAGCGCTTTGCAGTTGCACTGTAAAAAGGCAGCTCAGATGTAAGTACATATTCACTATTTTGCTGCTGATTAATAAGATTTGAGCTAAAGCCACCTAATGCAAGGCTCCTGTCGTCACGCTGCTTTTGAGAAAAGTTTGCATAAAGAGGAATACCAAAGGCTTTACCAAAAATTTTGGCGGCTAAATCATAACCTTGCCAATTATTACTTTTGCTACTGCCATCGTACCAACTCGCATAAATACTTTGGCCTATAGCAAAATCTTGACGATCATATTGCCAATTTTGAGCAACGCCTAAACGCGTCCAATTTTTATGGCTTTGTTTATAATCTGTGTAATTGTAGGCAAGCTCTGGCGTTATACTTAACTGCCCAAATTTAACGGGGTAACTTATTGCAGCAAAACCACCACGGGCATCCATATCTGCATTTAGGCTTTGTTGATACTGGCGCGATGTATCTAAATTATAGTCAAACAGTGCAAGTTTCAGTTTTACATCAAGCGCATTATATTTTGCCTGCACATAACCACCGTGCAGTGCTCCATCGTGTAAATCAGTGCTATATCCCGCTTGCAAGTCGAGCTGCTTTAATAAGTCGCTACTTTTAATGCTTAAATCTAACAAACTGGTAGAAGCCGAATAATACTGTGTTCCTAGTGCAAAAGTAGCGTGCTGATCGAGTGCGTTGTAATTTGTCTGCTGCGTTGTTTGGTGCGTATATATTTTAGCTTTTGGAAGCGTATGTTCGTTTACAATTAGCAGCGGTGCTTTTTTGTTAGCCGAAAATTCAGTAACTACAGTGCTGTTTATAGCTTTTGGCAGTGTTTTTATATTTGGCCCATCTGCGGTTATCGAAAAATAGAGTAACGAGCCATCGGCCATTTCAATCGGGTGGGCAACGGCTTCCTGCCCCTGAGTTAACTTGGTAAGTGTTTTACTCTCTATGTTGTAGTTATAAATATCAGTAGTGCTATTTAAGCCTGCAACAAAGTAAAGTGACTCGCCATTAAAACTAAAGCTCGGCTGGCTTAAATATTGATACCCGTTTGGCATAGGTACTAGTTGCTGTTGTTCGCCGCTTACACCTTGTATATACAACTGCCAGTTTTCATTTAATGACGTTGATAAATAAGCTAATTTAGTTTCATCAGGACTGAGTATTGGGTAATCGTAAGTTGTCTCAAGGCTTTTTGTAAATAATGGTGTGATGGTTTGCGTATTTAGATCAACCTTTACTAATTCAGAGTAGCCATCTCTTATTTGCTCGCCATACAAGGTTTCGCCGTTACTGGTTACGTTAAAACGACGTATACCAGCAAGTTCGGTAAGTTGTGTAATATTTCCAGTGTCAGTGTTATAGCTAAATATGTCAGACACTTTGTTATAAATACCCGACTCTTCATTGCTGTACGCATTAAAGTACAACGTTGTAGTATTTACCCATTGCGGGTTTGCAATACCGGCTAGATTAATTTGATTAAGCACTTGTTTTTGTTCGCGCTTAAACACACTTGGCGCTGTATCGGGGATGTCTTGTGCATCATTTTCGAGTAGCTCTTTTTGCGCTTTAGTAAACTCTTCTTGCGCTTTAATGTTGTCATCCGTGCTATAAATTATAAGCTTGGTATTGCTCTCTTTATCTCGCTCAACAATTGCAATTTTACTACCATCTTTTGAAAGTGCTGGGTTACTTGCATATAAATTTAGCTCAAGCCAAAGCTCACTATTAAGTAACGGCTCTCCTTGCTCTATTTGCATTGCTTTATAGGTATATTCAGCTATAAATCGACGATATAGCTTGGCTGCACTTTGGCCAAACACACCGCTAAATGCCTCATCAAAGTCACGCGTTTTTACGCCTTGCATTCGCGTCCAAACACTATCGAGTGTTTGCTCTGAATAGTTTTGCTCTAACCAATTTAAAAAGCGACTACCCATTAAATACGCCATTGAGCCGCCCATAAAGCCCTGCTCGCCATTTAATTGCCCATAGGTTGGCAAAGCACCTTGCTGAGCAAATTCTCGCAGTATTGACTCTGAGTAGTTATCAAATAAACGCCCACGGCCCGTCATTTTAGACTCAATCAATGTGGCATAACCTTCGGCTACCCAGCGCGGTGTATCACTGTAAGTTAAGTCGTATAAATCCCATATGCCACGTACTTTTTGCTGCCAGTCATTGCGTGTAGGCTGTGCTAAGTGTACTAAGTGAATATATTCATGCAGTACAAGTAACTGCTGCCAGCCAGCGCTGTTTGATATAACGGTGTCGGATTGTGGTGGGGTTGTAAAAAGCGCCATTACAGGATTATTTGAGGTAGGTAGCGCAAAGCCATTTGCCGCATTTAGGGGATCAAACACCACTACATCAACTGTTTTATCAAGTACTCGGTTTTGCTGCTCAAGCACTTTGTTGCGTACTATTTCAAGCTCTGCTGCAGTTGATTTAGCAAAATCAGCATGCTCAACACTGTAGTGAATGTTGAAATGTTCGGTATGAATAGTTTGCCAATCGGCTGCAAAGCTCGGTGCTGCTAGTAATAAAGCTGATGCGATAAGTGTTTTTTTCATGAGCGTCCCTAAAAGAATTCCTTAATACCATCTAGGGTATTATTAAATGTCTTTCATGGGCAGTAAGAAAGTGTAATAAAACATGTGAAAATGGGTATTTACACATGCTTTATTAGGGTAATTTACATCCAGCTGCGAGTATCTGACTCAATCTGCTTAATTGTAAAATCAATAATAAAGTCAGCATCTTGCTGCTTTATATAGGGCATAAATGCAAAGCCTGAAGCAAGTTGTATATACAGGCTTTTTAAGCCTGATTTTCTCATTAAGTACGTACTTATACTGCGCGCACTTTGCGCTTTATAAAGCTCAAAAACACGGTAATGAACGCCAATCATACCTTTGCGTACAACCATGTAAAATCGGCCATTATCCTCATGCATGTAATAACCATAACGCTGATACGACAAAGTAACCAAGCCAGAAAACACCACCAAAACACCAAGGCTTATCAAAGTATTAATATCAGCAATAAAACAAAAGCCAAACACGAGTGCACTGGGTAGCAGTGAATAAAAGCCTAAATTTTTATACAAAAGCGCGCGTTCTGCGCGCTTAAAAGCGAGTTTTTTACTATTAAACCACGGGTAAATCCATTGGCATACACTATCAACTTGTTCGCTATTTAATACAGGTAATACTAACGTTTGTTTATTTTTTTTAGCCGCCACACCGGCTGCTATTCCGCCGCTACTTGCTTGTAAACACTCAACGGTAAATCGCTTTAGTAATCGCCCCATTAAGTTTTGCTTTATAACAATAGATTGTACTTTATCCATACTCATAGAAAGCTGATGGCGCTCTAACAAGCCAGCAATACGTTTAAACTTTTGACCTTTAAAATAAAGCTCAAAGTTATAAAAGCGAATAAGCGACATAGTCACCGATAGCATTACAGCCACCACAACTAACAAAACAATTAAGGTGATCATCGCAAAGGTAGCAGCACTTGCCAGCATACCAAGCTCTTGTTGATAAAAGCCTTCTACTTTCGCAATAATTTGCTTCTCTAAAAAATCAACAATTAGGTTTATAAAAGGGGCCAAAGCAGCCATTGCAAAAATGGCCATATTCGACATCAAACCAAATTTGGCTATTTCTTTATTGCTAATGCTTAGGCTGTTTTCGATAGTGTCTGTTTCGCTTTGTTCAGTATTTGGTGCTTCTTGCTGTTGCTGCGCTTTAAAATCAAATATTTGTTTACGCATTTGCTGTGCATAATCTTTAGTGACACCAGGTAAAACAACTTCTTGCGACACACTGCCAGCGGCATCAAAAATACAATTAACTAAGTTTACGGGGGTAAAATAAAACGGCTCGGCAATATTAACGTTTTGCACACGGCCAAATTTAAGCGTAAGTCGCTCTTTTTTAAATACACCTTTGTTAAGCAATATTTCGTTGTCGCTACTAATACTAAACTTAAAATTTAAATAATATAAAAATGAGTAAACAAGTAGCAAAATTAGTGCAATACCGCCTGCAACCTGCGCCCAAAACAATTTATTTTCTACTTGAGTAACAAACACGACAAGCATAGGTAGTAAGTTTAAAAGGCCATCTTTTACAAAGCGCACACTAAAGTGCACAACAAAGTATAAAAGTGCCCAGGGCGATACTTTTTGCCAGTAAATAGGGCTGGCTTTATCTTCGATAGTTGTATTACTCATCGACTAAAGCTGCCTGAGTAGTTGCGTCGTCTTGGCGGTAGTTTTGTACAAATTGGCGCATATTTTTACAATCATCATGGGTTAGCCCACTAATTTGTAAATCGGCACTTACACCACCAGCGCTAAATAATTTAATGCTTGCAAGGCTAAGTTTTCGCTCTATTGGCCCTTGGTGTATTTCCATATGCTGTACGCGCGCTAAAGGTAATACCGTCACTTGTTGCCAAATAACGCCTTTTTTAAAAGCAATGTCATGTTCTCGCACTGCAAAACCTCGCAACCTCACACTTATTATATTGTACGCCATAGATACGGCCACCAAAATTGGCATACCAATTAGCAAATACGTTTGTGCATTATTAGCAAAGGCTTCATTAAAATAACAAACAGCAATAAGCGCTCCAATTAGCGGTATATAAAACAGAAGCGAGCTAAGTTGTGTATGTAATAAGGCTTTATCGGCCAATGGCTTAAAGCTAATATCACTATGCTTTGGTAAATCCATTATTTGTTGATTGTTAAACACTATTTGTCCCTATTTCTGCTTTAATTATGACTAGCTTACCAACTAATGGTGGTTATTAAGGTGTGGCTTTGTTTTGGCTCAAGCGTTACTTTATCTGTCAGTACATTAGCGGCCTCTAGGCAGAGCATTGTTTTATATTCATCGTCAGCAAAGTTAGATAAGCGTTTTGATTTTTCTATCCACGGGTTCCAAAGTACACACGAACTTGAGTTTTCGCGGCTCACATTAATAACACCCTCTGGCGTATAAATGGTTTGCATTGTACTTGCTTGTGTATAAACCATGTCGGTTTCGCGATTAAAGCTTACAACATCATTTTGTACAAATGGCCCTTCACTAAACTCAATATATTGCGCGCCTTGCAAACCATCAACATGGGTATTTGTAATATCTGAGGTTGGAAAATAGGTATGCAGTGCTTGAGTAAAGCTAAATGACACACTTCCTAAGTTAGTGGTCGTTAAGCGAACCTGTAATTTATCGCTTAATATAAACTCAACTTTTAATGCGGACTGATGCGGCCAATACGTTGTATGAACAAGTTTCATGGGGAGCTTTAAACTAACTGTAATTTGCTCATCAGATTCGTGTACTTCATCGGCTTGCCATACGCTTGTGCGCGCAAAACCGTGGGCAGGCCACCCATCATTAGCGTGTGTACCAAACCACGGCCAACAAATAGGAATACCGCCTCGAATACTCGCCCCTTCTTGATAGGTTTCCTCTTGTGAAACCCAAATAAGTGGCTTGTTATTTTTAGGGATAAACTCGGTAATTTGCCCACCTTGCAAAAATATTTTTGCGTCGCACTTTTCACTAGCTACTTTAATAAACTCAAGTCCGGATTCGCTTTGCTCAATGCTAACTGATGGCGATAATTTCATACCTTCCCCTATAATACTGATACTAAAGATTTTTAATGTTTACATCTAAACAATAATGCATGCTTAAAGTATACGCTATTGATATTAAATATTGATTGCTGAATTTGTTCATTACCGATTAATACATATACAGTAAACTCACAAATAATTACTTTGTACTAACAGCTGTAAATGAATAATACTAAAGTCTATACAATAAGACTTGCCAATTATTCACAACATACGTACTGTGCGCAACTTAATGCACACAAGGTGCTAAGAAAATTTACCAATATTTAAACAATATAATTTTACATTAGTTACTGCTCTAACTATTAAAAACCAATAAAAGCGGGCTAAAGTACAATATATTATTTGAATTCAATTTATTTGATGTGTAACATTTCGCGATTACGGCAAACTACCGCCCCATCGACGAGATAAGCAAATGCAAAAATATGACGAGCTATTGGTTTCTTTACGTAAAGTTATCCGCGCGATTGACTTACATTCTAAGCAGCTAAATAAAACTTCGGGTTTAACTGGCCCACAATTGCTTATAATGCAAGAAGTGCAAAAAACCGATGGAATAACGGCGAGCCGTATTGCTCAAAATGTAAATTTAAGCCCAGCAACGGTCACCAATATTCTCGACAGAATAGAAAGCAGAAACTTAGTAACACGCGTACGCAGTCAAATGGATAAACGCAGAGTGAGCTTATACCTCACCGATAAAGGAAAAGAGTTACTTGATAAAGCACCTCAGCCATTGCAAGAACACTTTATTGAAAAGTTTTCTGCACTTGCTGAATGGGAACAGAGCCTTTTACTCTCATCAATGCAGCGTGTAGCCGCAATGATGGATGCAGATAAATTAGATGCATCGCCCCTTCTAGAAGTTGGTGCACTTACTCGAGCTCCTAAAGAATAAATAATAAAAAAAATACATAGTTTTTGTACTTACCCTAAACGTAAGGCGTTTTTTTACGTCTTGAATTTTTTATTTTTTAATCAAAATCTGAGCGGCAATTATGACTAAACTCTCAAAATTAACACTAGCACTAGTTCTAGGTGGTGTTACAAGTACTTCTTATGCGTCTGATGATCTAGACACGTTACAAAGCCAACTTAAGCAGTTAAAGCAACAAATGCAACTGCTTGAAAATAAGTTAGCTGATGAAAAAACAAAACAGCAAAAAATTAATGAGCAACACAAGCAAGAAGTTGCAAAAATTAGTAAAAAAGCTGATAACAAAGAAGTTGTTGTTGCTGCCGCCGAATCTGAGAAAAAAGACGAAGGCATTAAAATTGGGGGCGCAGTACGTTTCAACTACAGCACTAATTCATACGATGAAGACACGCAAGACCGTGGCGGCGATTTAGACTTCGAAGTATTTCGCATTAACTTATCTGGCGAAATAAACGATATTTCTGTAAATGGTGATTTTCGTTTTTACGATTACATGACCGTTGTTAAGTATGCATACTTAGGTTACGAATTCACTGATGGCTGGGAAGCACAAGCAGGTATTGCACCTGTACCTTTTGGTAACGGCCCTTACAACTCACACAACTACTTTTTTAGTACTAACTACTATGTTGGCCTAGAAGATGACTTTGATTTGGGTGTAACAGTAAACCGTAAACTTAAAGACAACTGGAAACTAGACCTCGGCTTTTTCAAAAATGATGAAGTAGGCGGCGTTGATGGCAGCTCTGAAGTTAACGAACGTTACTCTTTTGATATAGTTGGTAGCCGTGCAGCAACCGAAGACACATACGATGCCCCAGGTTCTCGCCTTGGTGAATACAACACGTTTGCAGCCCGCACAGTGTATCAAATTGAGCATGGCGAAAATGCTAAAACAGATGTGGGTGTATCACTATTAAGTGGTGGCCTACATGATGGTAATGACCGTGCAGGTAACTACAGCGCATGGGCGTTCCACATAAACAGCCAAATTAATAATTGGAATATTCAATTTCAGCACGGTGAGTACGACTACGACCTAGACGACAACAGCAACCGCTTTGTTGTAGGTGCGTTTGACTACTACGATACCGTATCAAGCGAAGCTACCATGACTAACTTTAACGTAGCTTACGACCTATCGGTTGATTTAGGCCCTATAACAGGCGTACAGTTTTACAACGATTACGGCATCATTTACGACAAACCTGACGACAGTGCAGATACATGGATGAACGTAACCGGTATGAGCGTATCAGCAGGCCCGTTATTTACGTACTTTGACTTTATTCAAGCACGTAACCAGCCATTTATTGGCGGAACAATTATTGGTGATGGCGATACAGAGCGTCGCTTTAACATCAACGTAGGTTACTACTTCTAGATAAGTAAAACCTATTTTATAAATTTAAAAGGGCAAACTTAGTTTGCCCTTTTTTACGCTTTACACTTCGATTTTATAGCTATTTGACCTACAATCGAAAGTATCAGCCATTACTAAAAAGAGCCTAAGTGAATATAAAAGCAGTGTTTATTTGTTATAAAAACTTATGGTTTAAAGCACTTGGCTTAATACTTGTAGCCTTGGGCATTATTGGTATTGTGCTGCCCGTTATGCCTACGACTATATTTTTTATTTTAGCGCTCACCTGCTTTACTCGCTCATCACCCGCGCTTGAACAATGGCTGTTAAACCACCCTCGTTACGGTGTAACTTTGCAGCAATGGCAAGCCCATAAAGTAGTGCCTGTAAAAGCCAAATGCTACGCCGCCATTGGCATGTTAATTGGATTTACATTTTTACTGTATTCAGCCGCCCCTATTTGGGTTATTTATCTCGTTGCAGTAATAGAAGTATTGGTAATGATTTACCTTATTTTAAGACCTTCCAGCCCCCCTAAGCATTAAATATTCATTTTTTACCTGCATACCACCTTTGTTTTAAAGTTTTTATGTAAAGATAAGTAAGTAAATTTGTAATGGCTAATGCAAATCATTATCATGTTGTAAATTTAATTTATTTACTGTTTTTATGTCGTTTATTAACAAGCGGGCTTTGTATAGCACAAGCCGTGCTCTACATATTTATATTTCTACAGCTTTGTTTTTTTTGCTTATCTTATTTTGCGTTAGC
Source organism: Pseudoalteromonas sp. Z9A6 (assembly GCF_011378805.1). NCBI lineage: Bacteria > Pseudomonadati > Pseudomonadota > Gammaproteobacteria > Alteromonadales > Pseudoalteromonadaceae > Pseudoalteromonas > Pseudoalteromonas sp. Z9A6. The sequence goes on along the minus strand of NZ_WTKZ01000011.1, from coordinate 18,814 downwards.
GGCATTGTGCTCAACCATATTGATTGGCTTAAAAACGATAAAAATAATGGCCAAGTAACGGCGGTAATTCCAGCAGAGCTAGTTACCAAAGCGAATGAGCAGCTAAATACGCTGCCAACGCTTTACCCTGAAATAGAAGCTTACCTAGCCGAGCAATATGCACTTACAAAAGTAAAAAGCATTGAGTGGGAAAAAGAAGACGCGCTTGTCATGCTCGACTACCCACTGCCTGCTGGGTTTGCCTATGCAGAGCTTGATTTTACAACTGGCGAGCTAAATCTTGATTACCAAACAGGTGGCTTTTTAAGCCTTATTGGCGACTTACATAAAGGCCGCCACAGCGGTGAAGTATGGAGTTGGGTAATTGATATATCTGCCGTACTAATGATTTTATTTGCCATCACCGGCATGATTATTTTGTTTCAAAATAGAAAAAAACGCTTAGCAGGAATATGGATAACCGTACTAGGAGTGGCAACTCCACTGGTTATTTATTTATGTTGGGTTCCACAAATAAAAGGAGTGTCTTAATGGTTAAATTTAAATTATTTATAAGCGCCGCATTACTGCTCGTAGCTGCGTTTTTTCAAACAACGGCGCATGCAAAAACACCACAGCTAGAGGTTGAATTAACGCTTCCTGACTTAGAAGTACAACCGTATCACCGCCCATACGTTGCAGTTTGGCTTGAAACACCAGAGCGCAAACACGTTACAACGCTTGCACTTTGGGTGCAAAAAGCAGAATGGTTTAAAGACTTACGCCAATGGTGGCGTAAAGCCGGTAAAAGCGATGCCAACTTTGACGGCATTAGCGGCGCAACAAAACGCGCAGGTACTTACACCATAAATTGGCAAGGTAATGATTTAGACGGTAACCCAGTAAAACCAGGTAAATACTTACTAAATATTGAAGTTGTACGCGAAGAAGGCGGCAGAGACTACACCCGCGTTGAGCTTGATTTAACTAAATCAGGCAAACTAACAATTGATGGTAAAAACGAGTTTTCTAAAAGCTTCGTCACTGTAAGCACTAAGTAGCTGCTACTTAATCATTTGAATTTAAGGAAATACAATGAAAATTAATTTATTAAAAACGGCATTAATCGGCGCATTGAGCTTATCTGCTTTAGTGTCAACTTCAGCAAGTGCACACGGACGTTGGTTACTACCTTCGCATACATCTTTATCAGGCGATAAAGCGCATTACGTAATGATTGACGCAAGTATTTCAAACGAAATGTTTGCACCAGACAAAGCCTTTAAACCTAAAGAAAAAGGCGCCGAGTACGACGACACATTATTAATGGCACTTGCGCCTAATGGTGAGCCAGTATCTGAAACCATTCGTGCTTATTACTTAAAGCGTAAAAGCTCAGCTGCAGTAAGCTTAACAGAGCAAGGCACTTACCATATTGCAATGACCCAAAAGCCAATGTACATGACCTTCTATAAAAACGAAGAAGGTAAGCGCAAGCGCGTATTTGGTAAAAAAACAGACGCCGAGTTACCTAGCAATGCAAAAGATGTAACTACAACGAAGGTTGTTTCAACAGTAGATACATTTGTAAGCCGAAATGGCACCTCAAAGCCTGCACAGTTAGGTTTAGGCTTAGAGCTTAGCGGTCCAACGCATCCAAACGATTTATTTGTAGGTGAGCAAGCACGTTTTCAATTACTACAAGATGGTAAATCTGCTGGTGAAGGCATTGAAGTAAGTATTTTAAAAGGTGACACTCGTTACCGTAACGAGCGTGGCGAAGTAAAAGTAACTACCGATAAAAATGGTATGTTCACAACTACGTGGAAAGAGCCTGGCTTATACCTAATAGAAACATCTAACGATGTTGAAGTAAACGAAGAAGGCGTAGACGCTGGCCGTTATGCATTATTTACAACGCTTGAAGTTGCCCCTGAATAATTTTATTCACGTAGGTTAGCACCTTATAAAGGCTGAGCACTTGCTTGGCCTTTTTACTTTTTTAATAACTTTTATCCACGCTCCCCTTGAATTCGCAACCATTCGACACAAGATTGCAACTGAAACGATCCAAACGTCTCTATCGTTCGTAAACACTGACCTTATGTGTTAACAACTTAGAATATCTTAGATAGTTTTTATCTTTGCACTAGGGTAGCCGCTTCTATATGATGCGCTCCTTCTAAAAATCAATAGTCAGCAGCCCTCAAGGGAATCAACATCATGTTAAAGCAATTATCAGCCAAAAAAGTAGCACTTAGTCTGGCCGTTACCTCTGCGCTTAGCGCGTCTTATTCACCAGCGTTTGCTGCTGAGCAAGACACACAAGCTCAAGAAAGTATTGAAGTCATTTCGGTTACTGGTACACGTAGAAGTTTACGTAGTATTGCCGAAAGTACCGTACCTGTAGATATTATTACCAGCGGTGATATGCAAAGTACGGGTCAGCTAGAAATAAGCCAAATACTAGCAAACCAAGTACCTAGCTTTAACTACCCAAGTGCCACTATGGGTGATGGTACTGACCATGCAAAACCAGCTGTTTTACGTGGTTTAGCACCCGATCACACCCTAGTGCTAATTAATGGCAAACGCCGCCATGCAGGCGCGTTATTAAACTTAGCGGGTGTTGTTGGCCGTGGCTCTACTGCTGTTGATTTAAACATGATTCCAACTTCAGCTATTAAACGTGTTGAAGTACTGCGTGACGGTGCTGCAGCGCAGTACGGCTCAGACGCCATTGCAGGCGTAATTAACATTGTACTTAAAGATGCCTCAGAAGGCGGTAGCGTAAGCGTAACGTACGGTAAATACGATACACAAATGGCTGGCGTATCTCAGCTAGAAAGCACCTACGCAGATGCAAACGGTAACCTTGCATTTAATACCGGCGGCGATAGAGAAGTAAACGACGGCGCAACACGCACTGTTAGTGCAAACTCTGGTTTTGCGTTATCTGATAACGGCTTTGTAAACGTATCTATTGAGTACCGCGATAACGACTCAACTCAACGCTCTGGCTTTGACCCGCGCCCACAATACGCCAAACTTGATGACGGCAGCTTAGACCCACGCGAGTTTACTATCGACCGTTACAACCACCGCTTTGGTAAAGCCGACCTTGAAGACTACGCTTTGTTTTACAACATGGGTTACGATTTAGATAATGGCTTAAACCTATACTCGTTTGGTAGTTACTCAAAACGCGAAGGTAATTCAGGTGGTTTTTACCGCCGTGCAAAAGACGACCGCAACGTGTTAGAAGTATACCCAGACGGCTTTTTGCCGCAAATTGAAACCGATGTACAAGATTACTCATTTGCACTAGGTTTAAAAGGCGAAACAGGCGAGTGGACTTGGGATGTAAGTACCAACTACGGCCGTAACGACTTTGGCTTTGGCGTTGTAAATAGCATTAATACATCGCTAGGTGCCGACAGCCCAACCGAATTTGACAACGGCGCACTGGTTTACGATCAGTTTTTAGTTAACGCTACGGCAAATACAGTTCTAGATTTTGGTTTACCAGATGACGTATTTTTTACCGTAGGTACTGAATACCGCCACGAAAGCTACAAAATTGAAGAAGGCGAAGAAGCGTCTTACATCACCGCACTTGACAGCGACGGCAACCCAATTGCAGCCGGTGGCGCGCAAGTACTTGCTGGTTTTGGACCAGAAAGTGCGACTGACGAAAGCCGTCATAACATCGCTTTATTTGTTGAGTTTGATACCTACTTAACAGAAAAATGGAACGTAGTTTTAGCGGGTCGTTATGAAGATTACAGCGACTTTGGTGACACATTTACTTCTAAGCTTGCTTCGCGTTACAGCATTACTGAAAACCTATCACTGCGCGGTGCAATTAGCACAGGTTTCCGTGCGCCATCTTTAGCGCAAAGCTCGTACCGCCAAATCTCTACTGTACTTGAGAACAACCAACCATTTGAAGTTGGTTTATTCCCAACCGATTCAGCCGCAGCGCAAGCACTTGGTGCGCAGCCGCTTGACGCAGAAGAATCTGTAAACGTAACAGCGGGCTTTATGTACACGCAAGGCAGCTTTAGCCTAACAGTAGATGCCTACCGCATTGATATTGATGACCGTATTGGTTTGTCTGAAAACCTAGAAGGCGATGCCGTAGTAGAAATACTGCAAAATGCTGGTGAGTTAAATACAGAAAGCGTACGTTACTTTACTAACGCAATCGACTCACGTACTCAAGGTGTTGATATTGTTGCTACTTACAACTTAGATTTAAGCGATTTAGGTGACTTACGCCTAAACGTAGCCGCTAACTTTAACGACACCGAAGTAACACACGTAAACGACAACCCAAGCGAACTTAACTCACTAGGTGACGACTACGTAGTGTTTGCACGTCGTGAAGTAGGTCGCTTTGAAGAAGGCACGCCAGATAGCAAATGGAATCTATCAGCAGTGTGGAACTTTAACGAATGGCAAACAACGCTTCGTGCCACACGTTATGGTGAAGTCGCTGATATATCAACCACAGCTGATCGCGATGAATACCTAGACCCTAAGTGGATCACCGACCTAGAAGTGGCATACCGTCCAGACGAATATTGGAAATTTGCCGTTGGTGCAAACAACTTATTCGATCAATACCCACAAGCAACTGTGGATAACATTGGTTACTCTGACTTTGGCCAAATATTCCCGTACACCCCGTATGCACCTTACGGATTAGACGGACGCTTTTTATACGGTAATATTACTTACAGCTTTTAATTAGTTCCCTAATAAAAGCTGAGCAATTATAAAAGGATGCATCGCGCATCCTTTTATATTAATAATTAGTTATTTTAACCACTTATTAGTATTTCAACTTTCATAAAAAACAACCACCCTATATAAAACAATAGCTTACATTTCGGCCTCATTTTTGCTCTATATTGTTTATATAAATACAAACAATAAATACCAAAGGACTAAACATGAGCTCATCAACACAATTAAGCATTACAAAACCACTTTCACTTGTTGGCGGCATTTTATTATTAAGTGGCTGTGTATTTCACATATCGCCAAGCGTTGCCTCAGTAAAGCAAACTCAACAGCTATCACTGCCAAGCAATAATCTTGAGTATTTAAATGTATTAAGCGGTGCAGGTAGCCTTGAAATAAAAGGCTCAAAAACGGCCACCAGCATCAGTGTTGATGCCACTATTTACACAGCCGACATTGAAGACGAATACGAACTAACGCTAGAGCAAGACGGTAAACAGGCAAAGCTTGTTGCCCAAAATAAAAGTCGTAATGGTATTAGCTTTTACAGTGGCCAATCTCCAAGTATTAATTTAGTGGTTACTGTGCCAAGTAATCTAAATTTAGATATTGATGATGGCTCTGGCGACATTTTAATAAATGCTATGCAAAGCAATATTGATGTAAAAGACGGCTCAGGAAATTTAACTATAAGCGGTGCTAAAAACCTAACTGTTGACGATGGCTCAGGTGAAGTAAACTTTGAAAACATCGCAGGTAATTTAGAATTAACCGACGGCTCTGGCAGTATTCATATAAACAACGTAAGTGGCAATGCAACTATTGACGATGGTTCTGGCGAAATGCACGTGAGCAACATAACCGGTTCGCTAAACGTTGAAGATGGATCGGGTGATATAGTAATAAGCCATATTAGCGGTGCAGTTAATGTTGATGATAACTCTGGCGACCTGCTTATTGAGCATATTGGTTCAAGCGTAACAATTGAAGACGGTTCGGGTGATATTCGCGTTAATCATGCAAAGGGCCTGACTATTACTGAGTCGGGCTCGGGCGATGTAAGTATCGATAATATTAGCGGTTCAGTAAAAGTAGCTGACTAACTTTATTTAACCTGAACTCTGGTTAAGAGATGTACTACCATATTGAATCATCATGATATTTAAATTTATTTTCTCTAGCCAGAGGTTTTCAGTGAAAACAAGGCGAATTTACGCGTCAATAGCTGGCCTATTGCAAGTAAATTCAACGCAGTTAGCGCTGAAAATAGCTGCTCGAGATAGATTTATTATCCAGAGTTCAGGTTATTTAACTACCATTTTATATACTTTATGCCCTCTCAATCTGGGCATAAAGCACTCCCCTCAAAGTATAAGTTATTTAAAAGCAACACTGTTTCGCGTTAACTCTTTCCTAAAATAATGAAAGTTTACTTATTTGATTTATTTTTTTTGCTTTATAGCTAATTTAGGTACATATTAATATTATGAAATGGAAGTTATTAATTTTAATTACTGCTTTATTCACCCTCGTAGCTTGTGGCTCTGGAGGTTCAGACTCCAAAACAGTAACTAAACCGCTCAGCACTAACACAAAGCCTATTGCGGTTATTACCACCGAGCAATCGGGGTTTAAAGTAAATACCACCCTCGTTTTTAGCGCAGCACAAAGTAGTGACCCCGATGGCGATGCACTCACCTATCAATGGCAATTAACCAGCAAAAATGCGCAAGTAGAAATACCGATTACGGTTAATAATGAAAGTACCGTTGAGTTTTCAGTATCTGAAGCACAAGAGTACCAATTAGTATTAACCGTGAATGACGGCAAGCTTTCAAGCACACCTGCACAAAAACAATTCACCGTTACTGCAAATACCCAACTAATTGCTAACGCAGGTAGCACACAAACCGTTAAACAAGGTGATGTTGTGCTTTTAAATGGCGCGCAAAGTAGCACAACCAGCGGCGCCATTAATCAATACAAATGGCAATTTATTACCAAGCCCGTAGCAAGTAATGCAACGCTTGAAAATGCGACTCAAGTAAAAAGCCAGTTTGTTGCAGACGAAATAGGCGAGTTTAAAGTTGAGCTTACCGTTACTAATTCACAAGGTGATACAGCAAGCACTGTCGTACTCATAAAAAGTGAATCGCTTAATTCTAACTCATCACCACAAGCGGTTATTAACGTAGAAAATAAAACAATTGCCCCAAATGAAGTTGTTACACTTTATGGTAACCAAAGCACTGATCCCGATAAAAACGATACGCTTAGTTATGCGTGGGCAATTACATCAAAACCCCAGGGCAGCACGCCGGCTCTTTCAAACATGCAAAATCATACCGCTGGATTTTCAGCGTCAACAGCTGGAGATTACTCGCTTTCACTCACTGTTACCGATCAACAAAGCGAAAGTGATACCGCATCAGTTATTTTAACTGTTACCACAAGTAATAAAGCCCCAGTTGCAACACTTGAATCCGAACGTGATATTACGTTAAACGAATCAACCACTTTGCAGTGCCAACAATGTAGCGACCCAGACGGAGATACGCTGAGTTATAACTGGCAGTTACAAGCCAAGCCTTTAAATAGTACATCACAACTAACTAACAACACATCAGCAACGCCCTCTATTGTTGCCGATAAAGAAGGCGACTACGTTGTAAGGCTTACAGTGTCTGATGGGCAATTAAGTTCAAACCAAGCAACCTCAGCACTGCATGCCAGTAGCAATAAAAAGCCTGTTACTTTGGTAACTTATGAAACCTCTATAACGGTTGATGAACAAGTTTTACTTGATGCTTCAAATAGTTACGATCCAGAAGGCCAGCCACTAAGTTACCAATGGGAAATCATTTCGTCGCAAGGCCAAGCAACGCTTAGCAGTAATACAATACCAAAACCAACGTTTAGCGCATCAGTAGAGGGGCAAGTTGTTATTTCGTTACGCACTAACGATGGTGTGCAGTTCTCTGACACAAAAACCCTAACAATTGATGTAATACAAAATGCACTGCCAGTAATTAGTTTCACGGGGGAGCAATCGCGCTACGATGTAGTGGGTAATACAGTTAAATTTGATGTAAGCCAAAGTTACGACCCAGAGGGAACCTCTCTCGATTACGCTTGGACACTATCAGCCCCTTCAGGCTCGAGCACCAGCTTAAGCAATACAAACCAAAGTATTACCGAATTTATCGCCGATATGACAGGTAGTTACACGCTAACCGTTATAGCAACTGATGCTGATGGCTTTTCAAAAAGTGTGCAATTTTCAATTACAGTAACTAACTCTGCACAACTTACCGGTCGTATTAAAGGGCAACTCACTAATGTGCAAAAAGCGGCTATAAGCAATGCACAGCTAACAATTAATGGACAGCAGTACAGCACCAATACAAATGGCTTTTTTGATGAAGAGGTTAATTTAGCGCAAGGTGAAAAAATAACGATAACAACAGCAGATCAAAGGATTGCAGCAGGGGAATACAACTCTGTAGCTATTACACAAAGCAACTTTACTGTGGATATAGGCCAAAATAGCATGCCCGTTTTACAAGCTGTTGAGGTTTCGGTATTTGTGTGTGCTGAGTTTTCAGGCCCCGACACAGTTAACCTACGCTTTAACATGGTAGATACACTTTTAGCGTCAGATAGCTTTCAATTTAGCTTTGATCAAACAAAACCACTTACTTTGCAAAAAAGCGGAAGTACTTACCTCGATAGCGAATTGGATATCGACCTACCTGCATCTGCCGAATTTGAAGTAACAGCAATTGAAACAAACGTCGAAAATACAATAAGCTCAAACATTACTATTTACCATTCTGATTCAGGCCAACCGAGCTCAGCAATTATAAGTATTTGTAATATTTAGCCCCCAAATAAGCCCTTAAACATAAAGTGCTATTTTTAGCCCAGTAGTTATAACCATTAGTGTTATAGCTACTGATAAATAAGCAACTTTGAGCCATATAATCCATTGTATTTTATAAGCAGCTAAGCCATTCTAAAAGCCTTGATGTTATTAGGATAAACGCGTGTTAGAAATTGCTTTAATTTACTTAGCAGCAGCCATTGTAGCTGTCCCTATTGCAAAACGAGTCGGACTTGGCTCAGTGTTAGGTTATTTAATTGCCGGCATACTCATTGGCCCTTATGCGCTGGGTGTTGTGGGCGATCAAACCGATGTAATGCACTTCGCTGAATTTGGCGTAGTAATGATGCTGTTTTTAGTGGGCCTTGAACTACAACCTTCGCGTTTATGGACATTACGCCACTCTATTTTAGGGCTTGGCGGCTTGCAAGTTGTGTTAACGGCAGCGGCAATTTTTGCATTTTGTTATTGGTTTTTTGCCATGCATTGGCAAACCGCACTCGCCATTGGTTTAATGCTGGCGCTCTCCTCTACTGCTATTGTGCTGCAGAGCCTTGAAGAAAAAGGCTGGCTAAAGCAAGAAGCCGGACAAAACGCGTTTTCGGTATTGCTGTTTCAAGACATCGCAATTATTCCTATTTTAGCCCTATTGCCACTGCTTGCATTTGCCCCGCAAACTAACACAAAAGAAATCAGCGATTCAATTATTGCAAGCTGGCCGGTATGGCAACAAGTATGTGTATCGGTTGCGGTTATTGCCGCTATTATTGCCGGCGGTAAATACGTATCGGCCCCGTTATTTAGATACATTGCCCAAACGCACATGCGTGAAATATTTACTATTTTTGCACTGTTTTTAGTGGTCGCTATTGCACTGGTTATGCAAAGTATTGGTTTATCGCCTGCATTGGGAACTTTTTTAGCAGGCGTTGTACTTGCCGAGAGCGAATTTAGACACGAATTAGAAGCCGATATAGAACCCTTTAAAGGCTTACTTTTAGGGTTGTTTTTTATAACTGTTGGCGCATCAATTAACTTTGAACTGCTATTTAACGAGTTTAGTACCGTTATTGGCTTAGTGGTTTTACTTATTGTAGTTAAAGCCTGCATTTTATTTGCCCTTGCCGTTACCTGTAAAATTAACAGCAAACAGCAATTATTATTTGCCCTAGCGCTTGCCCAAGGGGGTGAATTTGCCTTTGTACTTTTAAGCGTAACCACCACCTTAAGTATTTTAACGCCCGAGCAAACCAGCCTTGTTACCTTAGTTGTAGCGGTATCAATGCTAATAGCGCCGTTATTACTTATGGTTTATGAGCAAATACAAAAACGCAGCAGCAGTGCTTTACCTGAGTTTGATAAGCCAGAACAAATTAGCACCGCTAAGCACGTAATTATTGCGGGCTACGGACGTTTTGGTCAAATTATGGGGCGTTTACTGCACGCGCAAGGCTACGAAATTACCGTACTTGATCACAGCCCTAGCCAAATAGAATTACTACGCCGTTTTGGCAATACCGTATTTTATGGCGATGCCGCACGCCAAGAACTCCTTGAAGCCGCAGGCGCACACACCGCGCAAATGCTGGTAATCGCAATCGATAACCCCGATAAAACTATTGAGATAATTAAGCTCGCGCATAAAAACTACCCGCAACTTAAAATAGTTGCTCGCGCAATCGACCGCCGCCATGCGTATCAGTTACTTAATTTAAAAGTAGATGCGTTTAACCGCGAAACAGTCGACTCAGCTATTAACCTTGCCGTAGAAGCACTCGAGTTACTAGGTAACACTAAACAAGATGCAGAGCGCGCTGGTAAGCTATTTAGAGACCACGACCGCGCTGCAGTACTGCAACTTGCTGCATTATGGGGAGACGACGCCAGCTACGGCGTAGCAGTGCGCCAACGCATGGAAGATTTAAAACAAGTGCTGCAACAAGATAAACAAGCACAAAGCGATTTAAATACCTGCGATAGCGGTGATTGTGAAGATGGCCTAACAGAGCTAGCTGATAGACCCAAAAAGCCTGATGATGCTCATCTTGAGTAGCGTCTAAAAACTGATATGTGCTATTAGCGAAAAGTTAATAGCACATCGTTGTTCGGACTAAAATAGTGGGTTAAATATGAAATAAAGCATGACGTAACATTTACTTCGTTTAATACATTATTAGTCATTTATGCGAAGTTCAGCTTCTTAACCTTTTTAAACAAGAAATTACAGGCCCATAAATAAGGAAATATTGTTGAAAATAAAACAAAGTATTCAAACGCACTAAACCATAAGTTTGACCAATCAACATTAACTCCGACGAGTAAATTTAAAGTCACTAAAGGCAGTAGTACACCAAACACCATATTAAACATAATCAGGGTAATAACCTTGAGCGTTGTTTCTTTAACTCTAAAAGTCTCATTGTAAGTGTTGAAACTAGAAATAGAAGAAGAAAGCAATGGAATTACATCCCTTTCAACAACATGCGCTTTTTCAAAGTAACTGGCAAATACCTCTTGAAAATCGCTAACTCTATCTACCTGAGGTAAATAAAACTGTTTCCAAATTCGCTCTTGTTCACTTTTAGGCATTTGGTGTTGCATATTAAGTACTTGCTCTTCAAACATTTCGGTTTGTTCTTTTAATTGTTTCTGACGGGTAAACTCTATACCTCGGCTCGCTAGTGTCATAAGAGAGCGATTACTCGTACTCCAGGTCCAATTCAAATATCCGACGATTCTTTGCATTTCATGAATGCGGTTAGTATCAAACTCCTTAGAACACAACTGAGTTACCTTATCTGTCTGCCCCATAATGTGCACAACGTTGTTATTCCAAAATGGGTAGGTCGTGAAGATTGTTGTAAATAGAGAAAAAAGATCATTGCATGCTGCAATTACTTCCTCTGGATTAGGTTCTCTTTGATAAGGGCTCGGTGGTACTCCATACTTTTCTTCATAGTCTAGGTATGAATACAACATTACTGCCCTACGTAACGCTTCCTTTCCTCTATCGTCCCAGTTTAAAGTTCCATCTTGACTCAAGAAAACATTGTTACCACTGAACATCATTGAATTGGGTATACTAATGGACATACTGTGATGTAAAGCTTCATCTAGCTTTTCTTTCGCATCATTCACTTTTTGATACGCATAAATAGCGAAAGCTGAAAAGAAAGCTGCAATAACACCAATCACAGTGACATGTAATCCGGGAAGAGCTTCTAATATTGGCGAACTCAATTCGATCCCTCCAGTTTAAAATCCAACAATAACGACTAATAGAACTATTAGAGGGCATTTTCTTCTTTTCACGAAAATGTCCCTATAGTGTGAACTTCTATTAATATCAAATAGCGTAAGTTATTGCCAACTATAAATAATTGTCCGCAGGTGGTTTTTATTTATAAAAAGAGGCGGCTCTCCGAGGTATTATTTGGACGGAAGTATTTTCAAATTAATTTTTAAAAAATGGTTTGTAGCCCGTAGCTGCCACTATCTAAAGGTTAAGGTTAACCCAACACAGTAAGTCAGCTATGAACTTCAACATTTAAAGACCTAGTGGTGATGTCCGCCTTGAATAGCCTCGCCCTGCTGGTTGTAAAAACCTGTTGCGCTGTGTTCTATAAAACCAAGGTTTATCATTTTAGCTAAAAATGGGTCGCCTTCGTTATCGCCAATGTCGGCGTAATCGGTGGTTTGAAAGCGATCCCACTGTGCAAATTGAGCGGTAATTAATGGCACATCAGTGCTTACATTATTAAGGCTTAGCAATGTAGTTGTTTGGCTTTTTTTATTACTAATACTAAATGTTTTAACTAATTTTGAATGCGTAAAAAAGGCGAGGTTAAAGTCGTTGCCATTTTCGCTCAGTGTATAGTTTTTTACTTCATCACAGCCTGTGCCTTGTGTGCTTACTAAGGTCATTTTTTCGATTAAGTGGTTATCCACCAGCTGACTTTTAGCACTCCAATTTTGTACGCCGCGTACCTCAGATGGTTGGTATTCAATGCCGCGTTGCTGGGCATTAAAGTAACGTATTGGGCGTATTTGATTATTGGCTAAGTGCTGCCAAAGCTCGGTTATTACTTCACTTTGATGCGCTACTTGCTGATTGTTTCGCCAAAGGGTAAGTGACTCGCTACTTTGCTGCGCTTTATGGCTGTTGGTAATTTTATAATCGGCTTTTAAATGCTTGGCATCAATATCACATTGCGAGGCAAAGCTACTTGTACTTACAAGCGTGGCAATTATTAATAACGCTTTTTTCATTTAGCTATCTCTTATTTATATTTCAAGTTTATGGCAATAACATAACGATTATAAATGTCAGTTTAATGACAAAAACCCCGCAAAGTATGCGGGGTTTTTTATTTAGATATATTTAACTAAATTTATAACTAGGCGGTATTTATTGCGCTAGTTTTTCGTCTGCTGCTTTTACAAAGTCAGCGGCAAAGTCCATTACATGGAATAAAAAGCTTTGCTCGTTTGTGCCTGTTACCAAGTGTGCACCGGGCCCCATTGCATAAACGCCTACGTCTTCACCGGCATGTGTTTCTGAGCCCATTGGTACCAGTGCTTCTTGATGAAAACCAGGTGTTGTTGTATCAACATCTGTTAAATCAACACGCCCTGTAACCGGTGCAAAGGCGTAACCTGCATCGGCATCGGTCTCGCTACCTAGGTTTCTAAAGCCACCACCATTGGTGTAACCAACCGTTGTATAAGGCATATCGTCGGCAGCTAAGCTTGGCTCAGTAGCGCCTACTGCAACCACTTTACCTAAAATTGGGTTACCGCGTTTAGGGTAACCAGCAATGGTAAATACATGGCTGTGATCGGCAGTTACAACTATTAATGTTTCTTCTGGGTTGGTGTTTTCCATTGCCACTTTAACGGCTTTGGCAAGCTCAATAGTGTCGTTTAACGCGTTATAAGCGTTACCCGCATGATGCGCGTGGTCAATTCGACCCGACTCAACCGTTAAGAAAAAACCTTGCTCGTTGTTATCAAGTACGTTTATTGCTTTTTCGGTCATTTGTGAAAGCGAAGGCTCGCCTGCAACATCGTTTACGCGGTCAGCTTCGTACTGCATGTGGGATTCGTTAAATAAGCCAAACACTTTAGTGGCGTCGTCACTTATTGCATCAAAACCGGTTTGATCCATTACGTAAGTGCCATTTGGATATTGCGTTTTCCACTCTGCGGTTAAGTCGCGGTTATCTGTACGATCCCCTTCAACAGCACTTACTGCATCGGCTGAATTAAACGCGGCATCTTTTGGTAAAAAGTGACGACGACCGCCGCCCATTACTACGTCAATACCGTCTACATCAACACCACTAAAGCGTGCTTCTAGGTTGGCTTCAAAGTTAACCAGTTGCGATGCAATGTCTTCACACGTTGCGGCACTTTCTGGCGTATCGGAGATATCTTCCCAGTTACGCTCTGCCGATTTAGCATACGTTGCAGCGGGTGTTGCGTGAGTAATACGCGCTGTCGAAATAATCCCTGTTGCTTTGCCTGCAATTTCAGCAAGCTCTAACGAGGTAACAAGTTCGTGCCCTTTGCCTGATGCACAATTACCACGTTCAACCACTTCATCAATACCAATAACGCCCGCATCGGTTTTAACGCCCGATGCCATTGCGGTCATAGTGCCTGCCGAATCTGGCGTTTGCGCATCTACGTTGTATGTTTTTACAAAGCCCGAAAAAGGCATGGTTTCAAAGCTTAACTGGTGATCTTCACCCATTTCACCCTCTAACTGACCCGCTAAAATACGTGCTGCGGTTATGGTAGAAATACCCATACCATCGCCCACAAATAAAATAACGTTTTTAGCTTTGCCTGATTCAGTAACAATGTTGCTACTGGCTGTTTGTGCAGCACCCAATTTTGTTTGTGCTTCACTAAACCAAGTATTACTAGTGAGCGAGGCTAACTGCTCGCTTGTTAACGACGTTGCAGGTGCATTACACACTAAATTAGTTGAGTTAACTTCGTCGCTATCTAGCACGTCGTTATTATTGGTATCTGCGCCTACTTGCGTCTCTACACCGCCGTTAATACACTGCTCAGAGCCCACTGCAATAGCGTTATCTACTGCGATAATATTATTTTCATTTTTGTTATCGTCACTCGAGCAACCTGCTAGCGCGACCATTACTGCCAAAGAAAGTACCGTTAATTTGTTCATGTTAGCCGCCATTATTGCTGAGTTAGTTCAAGAGCTTGATTAATTAAATGAAATACAACGTTTTGTTCAATTACACCCTGTGCTAGCTGAGCACCAGGACCTTTAGCATGCAAAGATATGTCTTCACCTGCGTGTGTTTCTGATCCCATTGGTACGGTTGCTTCTTGGTGAAAACCTGGGGTTGTTGTATCAACCCCATTTAGCTCAACACGCCCTGCTACAGCAGCACTTGTGTAACTTGCATCAGCATCAGTCTCGTCGCCTAGATTTCTAAAACCTAAGCCATTTGCGTAACCGACTGTGGTGTACGGCATATCGTCGGCGGCTAGGCTTGGAGTAGTTGCACCTACTGCAACTACTTGACCTAAAATTGGATTACCACGCTTAGGGTAGCCTGCAATAGTAAATACATGGCTGTGATCGGCGGTTACTAAAATAAGGGTTTCTTCTGGGTTGGTGTTATCTACCGCTGCTTGCACGGCTTTAGCAAACTCAATGGTGTCGTTAAGCGCGTTGTATGCATTACCCGCGTGGTGCGCGTGGTCAATTCTTCCCGACTCAACCGTTAAGAAAAATCCATTATCGTTTTTACCAAGCACTTCAATTGCTTTAGTGGTCATATCGGTAAGTGAAGGCTCGCCCGCTACATCGTTTGCGCGGTCAGCTTCGTATTGCATATGGGATTCGTTAAATAAACCAAATACTTTAGTGGCGTCATCTGCTATTGCATCAAAGCCTGTTTGATCCATTACGTACGTAGCATCTGGGTATTGTGTTTGCCACTCAGTTACTAAGTTGCGCTCGTCAGTGCGGTCGCCTTCTATAGCACTTACTGCATCTGTTGAGTTAGCTGTTTCGTCTTTTGGTAAAAAGTGACGACGACCGCCACCCATTACAAAATCAAGACCGTCTACGTCGGTCCCTACAAATCGTGCTTCTAGGTTTTTTTCAAAGTTAACCAGTTGCGATGCAATGTCTTCACAGCCACCTGTTACTGCATCTTCTGGCATATCGGATACGTCTTCCCAGTTACGGTCAGCCGATTTAGCATATGTGGCAGCAGGGGTAGCATGAGTAATACGTGCTGTAGAAATAATACCGGTAGATAGCCCTTTAATTTCAGCCAATTCAGTTGCGGTTATTAGCTCGTTACCAGCTACTGTTGAACACACGCCGCGTTCAATATCTTCATCTACACCAATAACGCCCACATCGGTTTTCACACCCGAAATAATAGCCGTCATCGTGCCTGCTGAATCGGGAGTTTGCGCATCTACGTTATACGTTTTAACTTGTGCAGAATATGGGAACTCTTCAAAGCTTAAATAACCTTCTTCGCCAGATTGGTTATTACGCTGCCCTTGCAAAATGCGCGCGGCGGTAAGAGTAGAAATACCCATGCCATCGCCCACAAATAAAATGACATTTTTAGCTTTAGTGGCTTGTGTAGCCTGCGCTTGTGCTGTTTTTGTTGTTAGTTTAGTTTGCGCAGCGCTATACCAGCTGCTGTCTTTTTGGCTTTGCGGTAGTACATCAGCATGGCTAACTGCGCTAAACGCAAATGTTAGCGCGATTGCCGCAGCGACTTTTTTAATTTTCATCCGTAATTCCCATTGTTTAGTGGTTATTTTTTGAAATGTGTAAACACAAAAAAGATCAACCGCTGCACTATAGAAAACAGATGTGACTGATAAAGGTAATTTTGATGAAAGTAAGATGACTAAACTATTACAAAAATAAGTCACAAAAAAAGCGCAACGTGTTAAACGTTGCGCTTTTAAGGGAAATTATTGAGGGAGTTATTTAAAATCTGGCGAAAATGCTATATCTAACCCAGAGCCCCTGTACATGAAACCACTACTACCTTTGCCGGAGAGTTAAATTCGTCAACTTCAGCTTTAGTGTAAGTGGTATCACCGGTACTACGGGTAAATTTAATCGAGTAATTGTATTTATAACACTGAAAAACAAGTGGCAAACCCAGTGAACAAACAATCCTTCAAGTAATGTGGTTACTCCACCTGAGATTAAAATGAATGAGGACGATTTTTAAACATAATATGCAGTTTGCCTCAATAAGAAATTACTGCGGTAGCTCACGTTTAATCAAGAAACGCAAATATGCGTAAAAGGCTTCACCTATGATATAACTACAAGTGGATTAAATTTAATGGTAAATAACAATGAGTAACTCTATGTTTGATCACAAATTAAGTAGCCCAAGCTTGGATTTTCAACCACTCTACTTACAAGTGTCTGATAGTATAAAACAACTCATTGTTAAACGGCATTGGTTGCCCGGCGAGGCTTTACCAAGCGAATTTCGCCTTGCTGAAGAATTTAACGTAAGCCAAGGTACTGTTCGTAAAGCGCTTAATTTATTAACCGACAATAAAATAGTAACTCGTCGCCAAGGCGTTGGTACATTTGTATCTGAGCATACCTCGCAAGATGCCTTATTCAGGTTTTTTCCTTTACAAGCCGACGGTAAAAGTGACAACTCACCAAAGGCAGAACTGCTATCGGTTGAGCTTTGTGCAGCGCCTGCTGAAGCTATAAAGGCTTTGCAGCTAAATAAAAAAGACAAGGTTACTAAGCTAGTTCGCAGACGTACTCTCGATAACGAATTTTGCATGAGCGAAACTATATACCTACCGCAAAGCTACTTTCCTGATATACATAAAAGTAGTGATATACCGCACACTCTATATCATTACTATCAGAGTAAATTTAACCAAACGGTACACAAAACCCAAGACAGTATTAAAGCCGTACTTGCTACAATAGATGATGCAAAAATGCTTGCTATAAAAGCAGGCGATCCACTGCTGTTAGTATCGCGCATTACCGAATCAATCGAAGGTAAGCGTATTGAATACCGCCTAAGTAAATGCCGTAGCGATCACTATCATTACCAAATTGAGCTCGACTAGTTAAACGTACTTAAACTACTAATTAGCAATCTTAGCGCACAACCTTTAAATATTTTTTAAAGATAGCAAGCCTTACCTTGATGGCTTTCCACCCACTAATCAGCCGCTTTGCTGTAAACGCAGCATGATTCACTTATTACATAACGCATCTTCGAGATAAATGCCTATTGAAATAATTAAGTACCTACCTTCCAGTAGGGTCTATTTATTAAGCTTAGAGTAATAATATTGTGTACAAACGGTATGAAAACTAATTTAGGAAAACTAACCGAAGTAGGTATGAAACCCATTATTTTAATTGTGGCTGAAACACTTTGGATTGCGTTATTAATACTTGGATTTGTAATTTGGAGCTAAAGAATTACATTATTTAGGGTATATCTAAAAAAAATTTAGTAGGTAATTAGGTCATGTTTTAACCAATTAAAAGCTGTGTTTTGCCTACTTTAAAACTACGCACAAAAACAGGCTTAACGTATTGATTAAACAAAGCTTACCTTTATTTTAAAAGTATAAAATATCATCTTAATCATAACTAATTAGTTAAAAAAACAACAAACAAATAAAGTACTTACTCTAAAATAAATTTACAATAGGGCTTGGTATATACTTTAATTTACTGTTATCCTGCCTCGCATCGGGTTGACAGAAAACCCTATTTATTTGTAAGTACCACGTTGTTTTAGTAATAATCCTTCGCGTTATCCTCAGTTAAATGTATGTTTTCTTCCTGTTAAATTGCCTAATTTAAGGCGCACTTTTATTAATCCTTAGGATACTATTATGTCTACAACTACAACTGGTACAGTTAAATTTTTCAACGAAGCAAAAGGTTTTGGTTTCATCGAGCAAGAATCTGGTCCTGATGTTTTCGCACATTTCAGCGCAATCTCTGGCGACGGTTTCAAAACTCTAGCTGAAGGCCAACGTGTACAGTTTACTGTTACTCAAGGTCAAAAAGGTCCACAAGCTGAAAACATCGTTAGCATCTAATTGCTTTCGTTAAAATGGGTTAGCAATAACCCATTTTGAATACTAGTTTGAAAGAAGTTCTGTTTTATTTGTTAGTAC
>NZ_WTKZ01000109.1:0-3131 GCF_011378805.1 Pseudoalteromonas sp. Z9A6 | reverse complement strand
TTAACTCTCTGAGTAGTTCGTGCCTTGCTATGCTTCGGCCTTTCCCGTCTCAGTGGGGTCGCATTATAGGGATCGGCGAATTTTACGCAAGCGTTATTTGCATAAAATAGTAATTAAAATTAAGCCCCAAGCAAGCACACACGATAAGCACAAGTTACCCACAAAACCATGTTGATAACTCTGTTTTTGAACTTTAAAACTAAACACTTTTATCCTGATGTGATAAGTTGCGGTCACTTTTTTTAACTCATGTATTTAGGCAGTATCCATGACAGACATAATAAATAGTATAAGTGCCCTTCTATGGGGCCAAGTTCTCGTCTACTTATTAATAGCAGCGGGCCTCTTCTTTACTTTTCGACTAGGCTTTATTCAATTTGTGCAATTTCCACATATGTTCAAAGTTATGTTTGGCTCTCGTAAATGTGCCGATAATGAAATTTCATCCTTTCAGGCTTTTTGTACTTCGTTAGCTGCACGCGTTGGTACGGGTAATATGGCGGGTGTTGCTGTTGCCTTATACCTAGGTGGGCCAGGTGCTATTTTTTGGATGTGGCTGATTGCATTAATAGGTATGGCTACAAGCTTTGCTGAAAGTACTTTGGCTCAGGCTTATAAAACAAAAGATGCTGATGGCAATTTTAGAGGTGGCCCTGCTTATTATATGCAAAACGGTTTAGGTAAACGCTGGATGGGGACTTTATTCTCGTTATGCTTAATTTTAGCCTTTGGTTTGGTATTTAACGCCGTACAGTCAAACTCTATTGCTGCAGCATTTGAAGTAGCGTTTGATGTACCTAAGTATATAGTAGGCATTTGCCTGGTTATTGGCTCTGGTATTATTATTTTTGGTGGTTTGAAAACGATTTCTCGTTTTGCTGAAATGGTTGTGCCATTTATGGCATTAGCTTACTTGTTGGTTGCTCTTTATGTATGCGCCACTAACTTTACTGCATTACCTGATGTAATTGTACTTATAATAAAAAGTGCTTTTGGTATTGAACAAGCTGGTGCAGGTGCAATTGGTTATGGTGTTACACAAGCTATGATCCAAGGTATAAAGCGTGGCTTATTCTCAAACGAAGCTGGTATGGGTAGTGCAGCTAATGCTGCAGCTACTGCGACACCTTACCCTCCTCATCCAGCATCACAAGGTTATGTGCAAATGCTAGGTGTATTTATTGATACTATTGTTATTTGTACAGCAACTGCTTCTCTTATTTTACTATCGCAGCAATTAGTACCTGAATCTGGCGTTATGGGGATTGAACTGACACAAGCAGCATTACAAGAACATGTCGGCGACTGGGGTACTTACTTTATTGCCATAGCTATATTGTTTTTTGCTTTTACTTCTATTGTGGCTAATTATTCTTACGCTGAAACAAATTTAATGTTTTTAGAGCACAACTCTAATAAAGGTATGTTTATCTTTAGACTTGTTGTTCTAGGTATGGTGATGTTTGGTGCTGTTGGTGAGCTTGGTTTGATTTGGACGCTGGCAGATATATCAATGGGTTTAATGGCCATTGTAAACGTTATAGCGCTATTTATGCTTTCAGGTGTTGTTGTATGGCTCTCTAAAGATTACAACGAACAACGCAAAAAGGGCTTAATCCCCACCTTTGACAAAAGTAAGCATCCTAAACTTGCTAAAGAGGTCGATTCTGAGGCCTGGAAATAAAAAATAAATAGCGAGCTACGGCTCGCTTTTTTAGTTCTAAAAATAAGAAGTCCTGACACATAGCACTCGCTCATTTATAAGTAAAAGCTGTTACGGACGATAAAAACTGTATAGACATTATCTGATTATCAGCCTAGATAAGACAACCTACAAAAACAGATGCTTAATGCCCATAGCTCTGCATTATGTATAAGCACTTTATTGTTTACCTATTTGAAGCTCTCACCATAACTCTAGACTTACTCTTACCCGCGATTTTTAACTTCCAGTGAGCATGTGTTACCAACCAATTCGACAACTATACCAACCTGCATAAATCTCTGAGCAATTTAACGGATTAAATTGCCTATAGCGTCGTTAAAAATTTTTATTTAGAACACTAGATAAAAAATTTTTGCATAGATCTAGTGTAATTTTTTTAAGCTTAAATAAACCCCATATATAAGCAGATTAGTATTACTTTATGCTACAAGCATATGAGTGTTTGAACTTTACTTTCAAGATTATTTGCTCTCGAGGTGTAGATTACTTCATTGTTTCAAGATTTTTAAAGCTAATGGCCTACTTTGCTAGTTGGTATCATAAGTCTATGACCCTTAGTTCAGTTCAAAGTGTATTCATTAGCATCAAGTATTGTATGTCGTTAAGGGTTAAATGGCTGGTTTATTTGAGGCGTTATAGGACTGGGTTTGGAAATATTACATTATGCCTACTCATATATATCTTTAATACGATAGATATACAAACTCATACTGAACTATCACACAACGCTATTATTGGGTAAACCATGCATAAAATAGTGCATATCAAGATAATATAAATCATAGAAATGAGAAATGAGAAATGAGAAATGAGGGTTTTACTGAATATTTTATAGATATTAGAATGATTTATTAGATATTTTTTAAGCAGAGCGCTTAATATATAGATGGTGCCCGAGGCCGGACTTGAACCGGCACGACTTGTTAGTCGAGGGATTTTAAATCCCTTGTGTCTACCAATTCCACCACTCGGGCATCGAGTTTGCTAATTAAAGCGTGTGGAGTAAATTATATGGAGGCGGAACCCGGAGTCGAACCGGGGTAAACGGATTTGCAATCCGGTGCATGGCCACTCTGCCATTCCGCCTAAATGTTTCCAAATAATTTGGAGCGGTACACGAGGCTCGAACTCGTGACCTCGACCTTGGCAAGGTCGCGCTCTACCAACTGAGCTAGTACCGCAAAATACTATTTTATCAACTTTAAATTATCTTGGTTAAATAACTTAAAGTGGTGCCCGAGGCCGGACTTGAACCGGCACGACTTGTTAGTCGAGGGATTTTAAATCCCTTGTGTCTACCAATTCCACCACTCGGGCATCGAGTTTGCTATTTAAAGCAAGTGGATAAAACTAATATGGAGCGGTACACGAGGCTCGAACTCGTGACCTCGACCTTGGCAAGGTC
>NZ_WTKZ01000108.1:0-3386 GCF_011378805.1 Pseudoalteromonas sp. Z9A6 | reverse complement strand
TTTATATCCATTGATCTCCGAGCCAATTTTTATGTGTGAACGGCGCAGAAAAAAAAAAAAAAAATGCACTAGCTCGATATTTTGTGACGATTGATTGAAAAAACACTATTAAAGTACTTAATTTAGACTGAATTAGCCAAGATAACTGATTAATTGATAATCAATATACAGTTTATGGTGTGCTTAGATATTGAGCTGTGAGGGTCATATTTGAGTACATTAATTTATTTCGGCTAAGAGTTAAAAAGCGCTTGGCAAAAGGGCCAATTAATATAAAATGGGGTAAATATTGAATTGCTCTCAAAGCAGCTACTTTTTATTCATTTTAATTACAAAATAGGCTTGCTAGTTATTTCGCGTTAGCGTAAACTTCGCGCCCTATCGAAGAATATTTTAGTTGCGCCGATTTGAGGGTGCACAGACGGAGTTAATTATGTACGCGGTTTTCCAAAGTGGTGGTAAACAGCATCGTGTGACTGAAGGTCAAACGATTCGTCTTGAAAAATTAGACGTTGAAACTGGTGCGGCAGTAGAATTTGATTCAGTACTTTTAGTTGCTGATGGTGAGAAAATCGAGATCGGTGTACCGTTCGTAAACGGTGGCAAGATAACAGCTGAGGTTGTTTCACATGGTCGCGGTGAGAAGATTAAGGTTGTTAAATTTAGACGCCGTAAGCATTCTCGTAAGCAAATGGGCCATCGTCAATGGTTCACTGAAGTTAAAATCACTAGCATTAGCGCTTAATTAGAGGTACTTAGAAATGGCACATAAAAAAGCAGCTGGTAGTACTCGTAACGGTCGCGATTCAGAAAGCAAACGCCTAGGTGTTAAGCGTTTTGGTGGCGAATCAGTTCTAGCGGGTAGCATCATTGTTCGTCAGCGTGGAACTCGTTTCCACCCTGGTACTAACGTAGGTATCGGTAAAGACCACACTATCTTCGCAAAAGCAGATGGTAAAGTTCAGTTTGAACAAAAAGGTCCTTTAAACCGTAAATACGTAACTATCGTAACTGAGTAATCAGTAAGGTAGTTAAAAACCCCGCCTTTGCGGGGTTTTTTGTTTTGTAGTCAGCCAATATATACCCAAGCCTGCATTTGTGCTGGCTTGGGTATATAATAGAGTTATTAAACAAGCCAATCCCTAAAGTGAGTAATCATGAAGTTTGTAGATGAAGTAGAAATTCGCGCAGAAGCTGGAGACGGTGGCAGCGGCATCGTGTCTTTCCGTCGTGAAAAATATGTTCCAGATGGTGGACCAGACGGCGGTGACGGTGGAGACGGTGGTAGTGTTTATCTACAAGCTGATGAAAACTTAAATACCTTAATTGATTATCAGTTTGAGCGCTTCCATAGAGCTGAACGTGGTACTAACGGTCGTAGCCGTAACTGTACAGGCCGAAAAGCTGATGACTTATTTGTTATGGTGCCTGTGGGCACGCGCATCATGGATGTTGATACCCAAGAGGGACTTGGCGATTTAACGCAACATGGTCAACGAATTTTGGTTGCAAAAGGTGGTTTCCACGGCTTGGGGAATGCGCGTTTTAAATCAAGTACTAACCGAGCACCTCGTCAAAAAACATTAGGCACACCAGGTGAAGTACGTAACTTAAAATTAGAGTTACTATTATTAGCTGATGTTGGCTTACTTGGATTACCAAATGCCGGTAAATCTACGTTTATCCGCAGTGTATCTGCAGCAAGACCAAAAGTAGCTGATTACCCATTCACGACGCTTATTCCTAATTTAGGTGTAGTACGTCCTGAAGCAAATAAATCATTTGTTATAGCCGATATTCCGGGTCTAATTGAAGGTGCATCTGATGGCGCAGGCCTAGGTATTCGCTTTTTGAAACATTTAGAGCGTTGTCGTGTGTTATTACACATTATTGATGTAATGCCGGTAGATGGTTCAAACCCTGTTGATAATGCGTTTTCGATTATTAACGAACTGCACCAATACAGCCCTAAATTAGCTGAGAAGCCACGCTGGTTAGTATTTAATAAAATAGATTTATTACCAGAGGATGAAGCAAAAGCGTTATGCGAATCGATTGCAGAAGAGCTGGGCGAAACTGAAAATATCTATCACATTTCAGCAATTAATAAACTTAACACTCAACCATTAATCCACAACATAATGACACTACTTGATAGCATGCCTAAAGAGAAGTTTGTACAAGTGGAAGATGAAGAAGTTGAATTTAAGTGGGATACCTATCATGAAAAAGCCACTAAAGGTAAGGGCAATGATGATGATTGGGATGACTGGGATGAAGATGATTACGACGTAGAAGTTGTCTACGAGCGTTAATTAAATAGAATTTACTAAAAAGGAGCTTATGCTCCTTTTTCTTTGTTTAAGAATAAAGTATTAGGTGTTTATTATGATAATTTCAATGATTGCAGCAATGGCAAATAACCGTGTAATTGGTCTAGATAATAAAATGCCATGGCATTTACCTGCAGATCTTCAGCATTTTAAAAAGGTCACTACGGGTAAGCCTGTGATCATGGGTCGTAAAACTTTTGAGTCTATAGGCCGTCCATTACCTGGGCGCCGTAATATTATTATTACTCGAAACAGCGAATATACTGCACAGGGTATTGAAGTAGTAACTACGCCAGATGCCGCATTAGAACTCGTTGCTACTGCTGAAGAAGTAATGATTATTGGTGGTGGTAATATCTATGAGCAATTTTTACCAAAAGCAGAGCGCCTGTATCTAACTTTTATTGATTTAGATGTTAAAGGCGATACACAGTTTCCTGATTACAATAAAGTTGCTAATTGGTACGTGAAAGAAGAGCAAGAAAACCATCCGGATGACAAGAATTTATCTAGTTATAAATTCGTAACTTTATATAAAGAACGTTAACATTATTGCGTAAATTTTGATAGATTGATATAATATTCGATAGTCTATATAAGAACAAAGTATTATAAAGGGTTTGTCATGTTTAAATTACCAAAGCTAGTTGCACTTACTGCCGTTGTAGCTGTTAGTTCGTTTTCGTATACAGCACCTGTAAATGCTGAAGATCAATTAGCAGTATCTATTTGTGAATATATTGCGGCAGACGATAAAAACCGATTACGCAGCAAGCTTAAAAGCTCTCGTGTAAAAATTCGTAATATTTATGATGCAGTACAATGTAATGGTAATAACTTATTACGTCATGCTGTTGCTAGTAATGCAGTAGATACTGGTGAGTATATAGTTAAAAACTTATCAAAAAGTGCGTTAACAGATGGTGCTGATATTGCTTGGGCTGAAGGGAATTTTGCCAGCTCACCGCTTATTGCAGTAATTAAAGAGCGTGCAGGTCTTTAATTACGCGGATTCAAACCTGAAGTGCATAACGTTTAGGCGGCTTTAGCCGC
>NZ_WTKZ01000107.1:0-3665 GCF_011378805.1 Pseudoalteromonas sp. Z9A6 | reverse complement strand
AACAACAGGAGATGTGATCAAGAGACAGGTGTCAGGATAGTTGTCGCCTGTTCGGCTCACAGCTGAGCAAAGTTTTGGCAACAGAGTCATTTTGGAAACTTCTGCTTTGTATGAAGTACTCTCATAACTCTTATATTTTTACCGTCGAAGTAATATGACACGATCATTGAGATCTCTGGAATAATTAGTAGTCGGCCATTTACCCCTTCACGTTCGACACCCATCTCTGGTTGATATAATAAGTTTTCAACTTTTTCTTCAATGACTTTATCTGTAGCCTCTGCTGCCAGAGCATTGAACTCATACAAAAACTCAAAAATCTTCTCTCTATCGTCTAAAGACTGCTCTTCCCAGTAAATCACTTTTAATCTCGCAACCTAATTTTGGCTTTTCTT
Source organism: Pseudoalteromonas sp. Z9A6 (assembly GCF_011378805.1). Lineage (NCBI taxonomy): Bacteria > Pseudomonadati > Pseudomonadota > Gammaproteobacteria > Alteromonadales > Pseudoalteromonadaceae > Pseudoalteromonas > Pseudoalteromonas sp. Z9A6. The sequence continues at coordinate 3,270 of NZ_WTKZ01000107.1, read as the reverse complement.
TTTTCCATTGCAGTCTTTGCGGCTTCATGCGCGATAAACTTGGAGTTACCCATCTCCATTTTTTTGAATGCTTGGTTTACTTGTTCACTTAACCAAGTTTCATGTGACGCTTTCAATCTTTGCTGGTCAGCTAATTGCTCAGTTAACTCTCGACAAGCGTCACTGATTGTTCTGCCCTGACTTTCAGCCATCTGTTGCGCCAATTTTTTCACATCTTCGTCTATTCGGAATTGAATTCTAGTATCCATAACAACCTCGTCATCACAACTGTACACACAGATTAACTAAGGGCAACTAACAAGTCAATTAAGAAGTGGACTGCCCATAGTTTGCTAAACACCTAATGAGTTATATTTTAGATAACTAATCAAAAAAAACAGCACAGACCTTTATTGAAAACAAAAATAAACGCTAGCAACATTTATTGTTGATAGCGTTATGAGTTGATATTAGCACTGGCGAGACTCGTTTATTCTTGCCAGTAACCAGTTTTGAACTTCACTTTCTACCCAGGCTTTACGCTTACCCATAACAGTTATATTGCTCGGAAAGTTACCCGCTTTAATAAGGTTATAGATACTGCTTTTACACAAGCTTGTTATGCTGGTTACTTCATTCAAACGAAGAAAGCGTTCATTTTGATATTGCATAATTTCCATAGTTTTTCCTGATTATTAGTTGAACCAGGAAAATGAAATATATCTGTATTTATTTAGCTTACTGGCTAGATAAGTAGCGCTGCGTTCTCTTGCTTTCGCTGGGCGAGTGTCTCTGCAATTGCTTGTACAGTTGTTTTACTAACCGCTTGTTTTGTTGCCAAAGATGTAAAGTTATCAATCACATCAACGACTTCATGAATACATTGCTGGGCCTCTTTCCAATTAGCAAAACCTGCACTTGCTGCCAACTTTTGCATTACTTTGAGTGGCGGCGCTTTTCCATGCCCTGCAAAGGCTGTTGCATGCTCATTAAAGGGATGAGGGCTAAATGTAACGTCGTAAAAGGGGGCTAGCTGCCAGTTACCATCATCCCCTTGTAAAAAGCCCCAGTTTTTACTGTGGTCATCTTGGTTAGCTGCAAATAAATTAAAAATGGCACGGCGGAACTGAAGTTGCCCTGCCGCAGGAGACTTACACAGCTGACGACTGGCTTTAATAAGATCACTATAGTCTAAGCTAGGAGTACGAAAGTCGGCATCTAATAAGCCACAGGCACTATGCATATGCAAACGCCCTGCATGATGTACACTATCGGCTTTATTTGCCGGTAGCCCTTGTTCTTTGGGTAAATAGTCAAAACGTTTCAGTGCTAGCCAAGCCTTTGCGCCACTATTTGGTGGCGCATCAATTAACTGCCAAACCGGTGGCTGGCATTTAGCTTGCTCAGCCATTTGTAGATACACGGCTTCACATAAGCCCTCTTCATGACCTAGAGCCAAATTCTTCGACGTAAACTTAACCAACCATGCCTCATCTCCTGGCTGTGCATACGTACGACATTGCTTTGCATCACCAGCAGGCATATAAACTTGTGCTTTAGGCCTTGCTCCACCTGAGCTCCCCACAGCAACCAAGGTTGCTAAAACGTGTTGGGTATTACCATCTAATTCTTCAGCCTCCTTATAATCAAGAATGGACTGATCAAACAAGGTTTGTGCTTCTAGTCCAAGTGTTGCTATGTCAATATTTTGATGTTGTTCAGGTGAAAACGCTGATACAGGCGTAAAAGACAATCCCCCCATCCCTTGGCTGCCAACAAAAGCTAAACGATCCATTGCTGTTACTTGCGCAGGTAAAACGCCTTGCTGGCGAAATATTCGGTCTTGGAGTAACAACCCCCAGCCATCAGGTAAACTATCACCAAAAACGCCATGAATCCCCTGGTGAGGCTCTTTAGGTGCTTGTTGAAGCTGTCCATTAGCTTGTAAAGTAAACGGGGATAAATTTCCAAATTTACTAATGTATTCATCAAAGTACTGAAAGAATACTCCCTGGCGGTTTTGAGCTAACACGCCCACCGACACAGTCTCACCCGTTGCAAGCGTTCGTTGCACATTGAGCTTTTGAATTGATTTAAAACTCATCTTTAAGGACCTCTTCTATACTAGCGGGTAAAGCATTGCGCTCTGTGCTTACTTGGGTTAGCCGATAAAGCCTATCGAGTGAGTCAAGTGACTGCCATAAGAGTAGTAACTGGCGAAAAGAAATTTGCCCAGTGAGTTCGAATTTTTTAATGGTAGGCGCAGGCACACAACTACGCTGGGCAAGCGCTTCTCGCGATAGTTTAGCCTGCTCACGTAAACCACGAAGGTGCGCTGCAAAAGCTTGGCTAACATCGGTGTCATCTAAAAGTGAAAATTTCATACTCAACCTCATGGATACAGTAGTGTCTATTATAGTTTAAAAAATCGGTATTTAGATACAGTAATATCCATTTATTATAAGATAAGAGCATTTATGGAGAAAAGAGTATAAAGCTGGTATATTTCAAACTAGTAGATTTCTTAGTGTGTTTGTTTTAGTGAACGCCTCTATACATTAAGGATCAACCAGCTGGTGGTTAAATCGGTGGTTAACAATCAACATTACGCACAACAACACACTTCAAACATCTGATATATATAAATTAATAAATACTAATCAACATTCAGATCCAAAACATCGAATAGTTTTCAGCTAAGTATGACACATTCATAACTTATCAAAACCCGAGCTTAGCTCGGGTTTTTAGTAATACCACTAATAATACTTTGAGTATTGTTACCAAGTATCTTCACCTAAAGTTAAAGCGGCATCTTAAATCGTACTTTATTTTAGACATTAAAAAGCCCGAGACTAAGCTCAGGCTTTTTGGTAATAATTAGCTAGGCTAATAATTACGCTTTGAACGTTACTAAAACGCACCTACACCTGAAGTAAGAGCACCACCTTCATATGGCACTTTATTTTAGACATTAAAAAACCCGAGCTTAGCTCGGGTTTTTAGTAATACCACTAATGATACTTTGAGTATTGTTACCAAGTATCTTCACCTAAGGTTAAAGCGGCATCTTAAATCGTACTTTATTTTAGACATTAAAAAGCCCGAGACTAAGCTCGGGCTTTTTGGTAATAATTAGCTAGGCTAATAATTACGCTACGATAGTTGCTACAACACCAGCACCTACAGTACGACCACCTTCACGGATAGCAAAACGAAGACCTTCATCCATCGCGATTGGTGCGATTAGAGTTACTGTCATCTTGATGTTATCACCAGGCATTACCATTT
>NZ_WTKZ01000106.1:0-4873 GCF_011378805.1 Pseudoalteromonas sp. Z9A6 | reverse complement strand
AGAATTCTGAACGCCCTCTGTTTATCGAAAAGCCTCACTTTGTGAGGTTTTTTTGTGCTAAATGTATAGAAAATAATAACACCTCAAGCACCTCAACAATGATCAAAACATTTACCTTTTCGTTGCTTAGTGTATTAGCAATTTTTAACGCTAAAGCACAAGAGCTAAAAACCATCGATGAAATCCACAGTGCATATAAAAATAATTCTATTAATGCACAGCAACTCACCCAAAATTATATAGACCGAATTAATAAACTTAACCCACAATACAATGCAGTTATTAGTATTGAGCCTACAGCGATTGCTCAAGCTAAAACGTTAGATGAACTTGCCGCCAAAGGCACTTGGGCAGGTCCATTACACGGAATACCTGTACTTCTTAAAGATAATATAGAAACGAAAGGCACACTTCCCACAACGGCTGGCTCTTTAGCATTTAAAAATAACGTTACTAATAATGATGCTTTTGTTGTTAAACAACTACGTAATGCGGGCGCTATAATTTTAGGTAAAGCTAATTTAAGTGAATGGGCAAATTTTCGTTCATCCTATTCGTCGTCAGGCTGGAGTGCCGTAGGCGGACAAACACATAATGCGCACGATGTAACACGTAATCCATGTGGTTCTAGTGCAGGCTCTGCTGTAGCAGTCGCACTTAACTTTGCGCCTATAGCATTAGGGACTGAAACAGACGGTTCAATTACGTGCCCTGCCTCAGTAAATGGAGTTTATGCAATAAAACCGAGTATGGGCCAAGTATCACGCTCAGGTGTTATACCTCTTTCAAGTAGTCAAGATTCAGTAGGGCCGATGGCGCATTCACTTAAAGATGCATTGCTGGTTTTATCAGTTTTGCAAGGTGAGGACTCCCTTGATGCAACAACTACAGGGTTTGAATTAAAAGCAGGTAATCTAAAATCAAAATCGTCACTTATTATTGGTGCACTCCCTAGCGATAAATTTACAGTTGAAACGCAGCGCCTTTATGCCAAGCAGTTACAAGCATTAAAACAGGCTGGGCACACTGTTATTAATGTAGATATTACTGATAACTTAGATACGCTATTTGTTGATGAATACTATATTTTACTTTACGACTTTAAAGCCGAAATTAATCACTACCTCGCAAGCACTCCAGCACAAGTGGCTGTAAAAAGCCTAAAAGCACTTATTAATTTTAATATTAAAAATAAAAAAACAGAAATGCCCCACTTTGAGCAAGACATCCTAGTTCAATCTCAGGCTATTGATTTAACTAACAAACAAAAATACCAAGAGACTAAAGAACGCTATCGCACTTTAGCAACGACAGCCATTGTTAATGTATATAAAAACAACAAGCTTGATATTGTTATAGCGCCTACAGTATCACCCGCCTGGAAAACAGACTTAGTTAATGGTGATAATTTTAATGGTAGTAGTAGTTCGTTATCTGCTATTGCAGGCACAACGCACATAACTCTGCCGGTAGGCAAAGTAAGTGGTTTACCAGTTGGTTTGTCCATAATAGCAAATAAAGAGGGCGAGCAAGCGGCTTATGTATACGCAAATATTATTGATGAGGTGTTATCGTTAGATACAAAAAAACCTGAGTAAACTCAGGTTTTTTTAAACTAAACGGCGTTAACTATGACTTTTTAAGTGACAGTTTTTCGCCTTTTAAGCTTTTACGAACGCTTGAAATACGTGAGCGATTTACAGCTCTCGCTTCACCGGTTGCTTGTCCTGATAACTTGTTAGAACGTGTACGGCGTAAATGCGCTGGTTTTTTACCAATTTTATCAATTAGTACTTCACGGTTACTTACTTCGTAACCTTCTAAATATACACGTTTGATTTTTTGACCGATTAACGTTTCAATTTCAAACAAAGTGTTTTCTTCTTCGCGGCTAACAAATGAGATTGCTTGACCTTGGCGACCAGCACGACCTGTACGGCCAATACGGTGAACGTAATCTTCTGCAAGCCAAGGTAAATCAATATTAATTACACGAGGTAAACCATCAATATCAATACCGCGAGCAGCCACTTCTGTAGCTACTAATACACGTACTTTGCCTTCTTTAAATTCACGTAAAGCACGACGACGGTTACCTTGAGATTTGTCACCGTGGCAAACGCCTGCCGGAATACCATCAAGGTTAAGCTCTTTAACAAGCTCGTCAGCTGTTTCTTTCATGTTTACGAAGACAAGCACTTGTTGCCAGTTTTTCTTACCAATCAATTCAGAAAGTAGTTCTTGCTTACGACGTTCTTCAACAGGGTAAACAACATGCTCAACAGTACTTGCTGTACTGTTAGTTTGATCAACACGCACTATTTCAGCTTGTTTTAATACTTTAGATGCAAATTGTTTAATTGCTGCAGGGAAAGTAGCTGAGAAAAGTAAAATCTGGCGCTCTTCTGCACAGCTTTTAATCACGTTTTGCATGTCTTCAATAAAGCCCATATCAAGCATACGGTCGGCTTCATCAAGAACAAGGTGCTTAACACTTGCAAGGCTTAAGTTACCTAAGCGAATATGATCAAATAAACGACCTGGTGTTGCAACAACAATATCTACACCTTCTTTTAAAGCGTTTGCTTGGCCGGCGGTACTAACCCCACCAAATAAACTAACGACTTTAAGTGATGTATGCTTTGCAAAATCTCTAAAATTATTTGCAATTTGTTCTGCAAGTTCACGCGTTGGCGCAAGTACTAACGCATGAGGTGCATTCGTTGTGCTGAGTTCAGACTCAACCAATTTTTGGATGATAGGTAAAGCAAACGCGGCAGTTTTGCCGGTACCAGTTTGTGCACTGGCTAAAACGTCTTTACCTTTACGAACAGCAGGGATTGCTGCGCGCTGAATGGGCGTAAGAGTGTGATAGTTAAGTTCGTCCAACGCCTGGATGATTTCAGGAGCGAAACTAAAAGATTTAAAATTCATGCTGTATAACCTACGGCCACATTATCAAGGGTCGCAAATTATACAGCAAAAACGAGTCAACAGTTAGCTTTAAACTGGATTAAAAGCTAAAAATTAGTTTGTTAAGTCATTAAAATATTGATTATCAACTCAAGAAAGCGTTAATACCTCATTTTGTTTTAATAACTGTGCTTTACCACCGACAACTTCACGTTCGTTAAGCTCATTTATTAATGGCAAACCTACTTTTTGTTGTTCATCACTAAGCGGTAAATACGGTAATCTAAATACTGGATTTACTGCACCTGTCATCATCATCGCAGTGTTAATAGCAATAGGGTTTGGCTCACAGAACAACCAGTTCATTAATGGTTGTAATGACGTATTTAACTCATCATTTTTAGTATCCATTAATTGGCGAAACAACCCAGGAATAAGGTTAGAAGTAACCGAAATAACACCGTGAGCTTTGTGTACATGACGAGCGTCGTGTGCTTCATCGTCGTTACCCGACCAACACGCAATGCCTTGCTGCTCATACTGTGCAATGCGCTCATTGCCGCCACATTCTTTAATACCAATTAGGTTCGAATGCTGTGCTAATGGTTCAATAATATCAGGTGTTAGGTCTTGACCTGTGCGACCTGCTACGTTGTAAATAAAGGCAGGTCCAATATCAAGTACGCGTTTAAAGTGCTCTTTAACACCCGCGATTGACGTACGTCCGTAATATGGGTTAATTTGCAGTGCTGCATCCATACCGCTGGCAAAGCCATATTTAGTTGCTTTAATCGCTTCACGGGTGTTGTTACTACCGGTATTACCAACAATAACCAGTTTGTCACCATATTTGTTTGCACTGTGCGCTATAAGCATTAAATGCTCTTCCCAGTTCATTAACTGGCCTTCGCCTGTTGTGCCACCGACTACAATGCCATCAACGCCCGCTGCAATTTGTATTTCAACGAGTTCATCGTACTTTGCGAGATCAATTTCACCGTTTGCTAAATATGGCGTTTTAATAGCTGTAATAAGGCTTGCTTGTTTAATTTTCTCTAGGGTGCGCATAAAAAATCATTATTTGTAAAACTTGCGCTATTTGTAACATAATTGCGGGTACTTTTGGAGGTGTAAGCCTACATTTAATTATAAAATCTCTTGTATTATTAAGTTTGGTAATACAAAATGAATAACTGTATATATAAACAGTATTTTATTTTTAACGATACCAGAGGCTTTATGCGTTTATCTGACTACTTAGCAACTCATTTTTATAACACCGATGAACTGTGCCAAGCATTAAATATAGATGCAGATACACTTTTAGCTTGGCAAGAGCGAAGTGTTTTCCCAAAACCAAGTTACTGTATTAAAAGCCAACTTAGCTGCAGCTCATATTCAGGCTTGTATGAATGCGAAGAGTATGACGACTATTACCCGCGCGGCTGTGTTAATTGGGGGCTGGGTCTTTTAAAACAAAAAATAGAATCATCAAGCCACGCTTTTAATTATTTTGCACAGCAATATACTGCAAGCCTAACTAAGCTCGCTCAGCAAGGATTTGCGTTTAGCGAAGAGCTATTTGGCTGTGAAATAGACGAGCACTTACAGCAAATTTGGCAACAGTTTTTATGCAGTAAGTACGGTGTACTTACTCAGAATGGTTTAATAGACGAAATAGTCTCGGTAGATATTGGCAGACTATTAGTTGACGACATTACAGAACTGCGCAGTAAAGCGAGTTTAAACCAAGAAGAAAGAGCACAACTACACCCCGCCATGAAGCTTTTAAACAAAGCGTTAGGGCATGGCGCCGATCATGAAAAACAACATACATTACGCACCCGCTATATAGATGCACTTATTTTAAAATACGATTTATCTATTAAATAGTTTTGCATTAGTTTATTTATTTGTAACTATTCAGCCTCATCTGAAATGAATATATCAGGCAGCTGAT
>NZ_WTKZ01000105.1:0-6009 GCF_011378805.1 Pseudoalteromonas sp. Z9A6 | reverse complement strand
GATCGTTTGGATCGGTCAACCGGTCATTTTCTTAACTGATCGGCATTACCCAATAGGGGCTTTTTTGTCTTCTGAAATTAAATGCTGAACACTGTCACTTATTAAAGCAAAGCATCTGATCTAACGCTGGAATTTAATAGTGCATTCGCACTATTCCAAATTTAAGAAAGCTTAGCTTAATCTATGGATTAATTTTATTTAGATTACGTTTATTATTAGGGGTAACTAAAGAATAAAAATTACACAATATTAAATTAATGTAGCTTTAAATAATTTGGATAGGTATTTACTTGGGAAATTTGTAAAAGTGGTGGCCCCTCCCAGACTCGAACTGGGGACCTAACGATTATGAGTCGTGTGCTCTAACCAACTGAGCTAAGGGGCCAACTTTATATAACTGCTAGGCAGTTAATTTTTGAAGCGTTCAGTCACAGAGCGACTAAAGCGGGTTGCAGTATAAAAACTTTTTAGGTGCTTGTCACTACCAAAAACCTTTATTTTAACAATCAACAAGCTAACTGCTTAAATAGTAATCTTTTAAGTGGGAATAAACATAAAATGTAAGATATTTACCGTGCTATTCACTGCATTAAATTATAAAAACCCCTATCCCATATAGTCTTTTATATTTAACCCTCTACTTTTTAAGCAAAGCTAACATATATGTATAGGCATATAAGGCTGTAAAAAATATGCTTGGGGCTACTGTCAGTGCCAAATTAGGTGTCTGATTAATTACATTCACCATAATCACTAAGCTCGATTGAACAGTAATCGGAATAATAGGCGCAAAAAACTACACCTGCTATTTTTTTGTTACTTAAATACGAGGCGCTAGAGTTAATTGCATTATTGAAGCTTTGTCGTATTGCTACGTTTTGTGGTGTTTTAGAATGAAACATACAAATAATTGGAGTTACAAACGCAAGCGTTACATAACTAAACTTATACTTGTTGACGACCCTTTCTAAAATAAAGGTAAAAAAAAGCGTTACAAATCCACTATACAAACCCTGCACTAATGCAGCTAGAAGCGTAACCGATTTAGCAATGTCTGCCGCACTATTTGCCCAGTAGGCCCAACTAAAATAAAAAACGAAAGACACAACGCCTGACATTATAAGTCGAATATTCAATTAACTGCCTCAATATGCCTAAAACCTAGTTTAATGATAACACTAGAAGTGAAGGTAATATTGTCACTAAATAATAAAGTATTTGATTGTATATTGTAGATGTATAAACACACTAATGTTGAAGATTTCCTAAATGGCATCAAGTCAGAATCTGAGCGCGACTGTTAGCTGGAAAGCTTATTAGTAAACAATAAGTATAGTTTTAAAATAATATTGGGAGTGAGTTAAGGAAGTGAATTAATGGGTTGAAGAGCTTTAAAAATTGGATTTAACCTAAAAACTATCTAAAAACGCTCTAAAAACTCTCTAAAAACTAATATTGTGAGCCGATCGGTACTGAAGTATTTAGCTAAACCTCAGTAGTCGGCTTACACAATATATAATCTGTCATTATTTTTTCGCAATAATGTAGATTGCATGTATTAACCCTGGGAAATAACCTAGCAGTGTTAATAGAATATTTAACCAAAAATGCATACCTAAGCCAACTTGCAAAAACACACCTAATGGCGGTAATAAAACCGAAAGTATTATACGAATAATATCCATGATCAAACTCCATTTAAATTAAGCATTAGAAAGGCGTAAAGCCCAGTGTTAGTGGGCCTTAACTATACTGTATTATTCAGCAACAATAGCTAGTTTATCAACTACGTCACGAACATCTTCAGCATTTTTAGCAATTTTAACTGCTAGTTGTTTTTCAGCTTCAGACTCTACTGAACCGTTCAGAGTTACAATACCATTGTCGGTATCAACATCGATGTCTGTACCACCAACTTCTGAGTCAAACAGGAAGCGAGTTGTGATTACAGTGGTGATTTTAGCGTCCGTTAGGTCGTTATCATCATCGTCCATCATGTCATTGCTTTTATCTTTGGTATCCATGCTTTTAACAACAGTAAGGCTGTTATCAACATCAGATACACCATCTAGGCTAAGTACAAGTTCTTCTGCTAGCTCTTTATCAAGCTCGCTATTAACTTTACCTGTAAGTACTACTTTGCCATTTTTTACATCAGTGTTAATGTCAAAGTTGTTTAGATTAGTGTTCATAAGTAGAACGGTTTCTGCCTTACCATCAATCCAAGCATCTTTACTTTCGTTTTCCCAGCTGTTTGCTTGGGCACCCATAGCCGTAGTACCAAGAACTAGAGCTGCGATAATAGACTTGTTAAATGTTTTCATAATCTTTCTCCTTTTGATTAAAGACACTTTAACTAATGCGAGCTTCAGGCCAACTTTATTTACCCTTTAAATTCAACAGCTTGAATTAATTAAGAGATTAAACCTTATCTATGTTTGTGTAACTATTTACAGGCTACTCGGTAAAACTTTCTCAAATAGTGAAAATAGCTAGATAATTGCTCTTTTGGTTAATCTATCGTTAATATAACAAAACAAAAAACACCGTTAAAAAATAACCAATTGATAATTAATGAAATTATATTTGGTACGCGGTTTGTAACTTAACTACAAGAGCAGTATCAATAGTAAATATAAGAAGGAATAACTCATGTCTGTAAAAGTTGAAGACCGCCCAATAGAACAAGTACGCGAACAAGTGATTGATCAATTACAGTCATGGTGTTATTTCTGTTGATGCATTTGAAAGACGTTTAGATAATGCGATGGATGCACCTAATAACGAAGCACTGCTAGCCTTAGTAGAAGACTTAACACTTAATACCGATCAGCAATATAAAGCAGAAAAACAATCGCAATTTAAACCACATTATAGTGCACAGCAAAACAGTGATGATGATTTTACATTACGCAGTATTTTAGGATCTAACGAGCGAAGTGGTCAGTGGGTTGTGCCAAAAAATATATATTTGAGTAACTTTATGGGATCGGTGGTGCTTGATTTTACCGATGCTATTTTTGCGCATCAAAATGTAACTATTCACGTTAACTGTATTTTTGGTAGCGATGAAATTTACGTACCAGAGCATGTCAATGTAGTGTCTAAAATGTTTTGTATTTTAAGTAGCCTTGAAAATAAATCTGTGTCGCTTAACAAATGCCAAGGCCCTACAATTCATATTGAAGGAAAGGCAGTAATGGGCTCGGTTGAAGTGAAAATAAAGCGCACAATTAAAGAAAAATTTATAAGCTTTGCAAATGAGCTAAAAACCCAGTTTGGCACGGGTAATAATAACCGCTCACTATAATTGAGTAGCAGCACTTTAGCGTGCTGCTTAGTATTTTATTATAAATCGTTATTTCGCTCGCTTGGTGTATCACTTAAATATTCTACAAACTCAACTTCAAACCCTGCAGGATCAATAAAGTAGACATTCTTTCTGAAAGGATTCTCGCTACCTTGCTTGCTTAGAGTAAAACCCACTTTATTTAAGCGCATTACTACTGCGCTTAAATTATTAGTTACATAAGCAAAGTGTGCAAAACCAATTTGATGGCCCGATAAATTTCTGTTTTCACCTTCACCATGACTGCTTATCGCAATGTAATGCGTGTCATCTCCAAAGTGTACCCAGCGTCTTGGTTTTCCATGCCAATCGCCTCTGCCCTCACTTCTAATCGACCAATGTGGAAATACAGCGCGATAAAATGTAAGCATACTATCTATATCACTCGCGACTAAGTTTACGTGCTCTAAATACATAATGTTATCCTATCAGTTAAGTTAGGAGCACGATAAAACCTCAAGTTAACTTTAGGTAAAGTGTTATTTAAAATTAATTTATTTAAATGCAGATAATTATTTTTTAAAAATATATAAACTTTTCAATCTTGTATAAAAAACAAACACAAGTATTTGGGGTTTATTGTTTACTTTATGGCAAAAGTCGCTAAAATACGCCGGCTGAAATATATAAACGTTCTTTTACAACCCAAAGGTAATACCATGCATCCAATGTTAAACATTGCGGTTCGCGCTGCGCGCAACGCAGGCAAAATTTTACTTCGCGCAAGTGAAGATTTATCAAAAGTTGAAGTGCAACAAAAAGGCGCTAACGACTTAGTAACTAACATTGATAAAGAAGCCGAAGCCGTAATTCGTGACACTATTTTACAGTCTTACCCTACTCACTCAATTGTTGGTGAAGAACTAGGTGAGCATAAAGGCAAGGATGATGATTACCAATGGATTGTAGATCCTATCGATGGAACAACTAACTTCATCAAAGGTATCCCTCATTACGCGGTTTCTATCGCACTTAAAGTTAAAGGTCGTTTAGACCAAGCTGTTATTTATGATCCAATTCGTGGTGAGCTTTTCACTGCATCTCGCGGTCAAGGCACTCAGTTAAACAGTAAACGTCTACGCGTTAGCAAAACTACGGTTCTTGCAGGCACTGTACTTGCTACTGGTTTCCCTTTCAAAAACAAAAACCACATGGATGCATACACTGAAGCGTTTAAAGCATTATTTGTACACACTGCTGATATTCGCCGTGCAGGTTGCTCTGCTTTAGATATGGCATACGTTGCAGCTGGCCGTGTTGATGGATTTTTTGAAATTGGTTTAAAACCTTGGAACTCTGCTGCGGGCGAACTAATGGTTAAAGAAGCGGGCGGTATGGTTGTAGATTTCGCTGGTGGTAATAACTATAACCACAGCGGCAATATTATCTGTGGTTCCCCAAAACTGACTCAAGCAATTATTCGCGAAATTCGTCCAGTATTAACTGAGTCGTTACTTCGCTAATTAAATGCTATTAATAGCATACTAAAAAGGAGCCCTGGCTCCTTTTTTTGTGCCTAAAAATAAGGGTTATCTAGCTTCAACTCTACTGTTTTACCTTTTTCGTAAGGTAACGAGTTTAAATCTTTTGCGAAATATTCATCAAATAAAGCATCAAACTCGCCATTTTCTTGCATTATCTCAAGCCCTTTTTTAATTGCCACTGCAAGCTCTGGCTTACTATTTGATACAAAATAATAAAACCCTGTTGGATAACTCATATATAAATTAGGTACTATCACTAGGTTACTTTGTTTATTTGCCGCTAGCTCTGAATTAACCTCGATAAATGAACGTGGGAAGTAATCAATACGCCCTGCACTTGTTAAGGCAAACATAGCCTGATAATTTGCAAACGGTCTTATATGCAAGCCATTAAACGCCATTATTTTTGTATCAGGCCAATCATGACCTTGCACTGCAGAAAGCCTACCTAACTGCTCTAAGCTCGTAATACCTTTAAATCTAGCAATGCTATTCTTACTTGTTAATAGTGCCCTTTTACCTATGTAGCCTTTAAATAATGGGATTTTAATCGCAATAGCTAAAGACTCTCTTTCGGGGCTGCTCATACTCCAGTATAAATCTAAATTTTTTGTATCTAGTGCTATTAAAGTACGTTGTTGATGGGGATGAATTAAAACGGGGTTAATCTCTGCAGGGTATTGTGCGCTCACCAATGCTTTTTCTAATAGCTCGTTAAGGTAGTCGTCACGAGCATATTGCACACGCTGCTCCTGCGCTACATTTACGATATTTACCTCACTCGCTAAAGCGCTGCATACAAACAAACTTACTACGTTAATCAAATACTTTAATGGCAACATAATTATCACCCTAGTTATTATCGGTAGTCTTAACAGTTATTATTGATAGTTTAAATTATCGCGTTATTTAAGCTAAACAGCTTCCAGCGCCTAAATAAAAGATGGCGATATTATGTAACTGTACTTATTAATAACCGCGCTATTAATACTTATCTTAAATACATAGTACGACGTTACACTCATGGCGTGCTCTACAAAGTTAGCACTGTTTATTCATACTTGCACAGTAAAGCTAAAACAATCGTGAGCATAAATATATTACAGGCAATAAAAAACCGCTCAATGAGCTAACACCATTCAGTTAAGCATGCTTTGACTTAATGGTGTACCGAGT
>NZ_WTKZ01000104.1:0-6196 GCF_011378805.1 Pseudoalteromonas sp. Z9A6 | reverse complement strand
GTATCCCCATAAAAAGAAAAATGCCAGTCAGCTTAACTGACTGGCATTATGCCTAAAGCATCCTTCTAAAAATCTTAAAATTACTTATTGTACTAGTTCTTGTTCACTAAACTCTTCATCAAACATTGGGCTTGATAAGTAACGCTCAGTTGCACTAGGTAGGATAACAACAATATTTTTATCTGCGTTTTCAGGCTTTTCAGCAATTCGCTTAGCTGCAACAACCGCTGCACCTGATGAAATACCTACTAAAATACCTTCTTTTTTCATTAACTGATGCGCCATTGCAATTGCGTCTTCGTTAGATACAAGCTCTGCGCCATCAATTAAGTCCATATCTAAGTTGCCAGGAATGAAGCCAGCACCAATACCTTGGATTTTATGAGGACCAGGTTTAATTTCTTCACCGGCAAGCGTTTGGCTAATAACTGGAGAGTTAGTTGGCTCAACAGCAATAGATTTAACGTTTAGACCTTTTTCTGTTTTGAGGTAGCGGCTAACACCTGTAATAGTACCACCAGTACCAACACCGGCTACAAAAAAGTCTACTTTGCCATCAAGCGCATCATAAATTTCAGGGCCTGTTGTTTCAAAGTGAATTTTTGGGTTTGCAGGGTTTTCGAATTGTTGTAATAAAATATACTTATCAGGTGCTGTTGCTTGAATTTCTTTTGCTTTTTCAATTGCGCCATTCATACCTTTTGCACCGTCGGTAAGTACTAGATTTGCACCTAATGCTTTTAATAGCTTGCGACGTTCTAGGCTCATGGTGTTTGGCATAGTAAGCGTTAACTTGTAACCACGTGCTGCTGCAACAAATGCAAGTGCAATACCGGTGTTCCCAGATGTTGGTTCAATAAGTTCTTTACCTTCAACAAGCTGACCTGACTTTTCAGCTTCCCAAATCATCGATGCACCAATGCGGCATTTGATACTAAAGCTTGGATTACGAGATTCAACTTTAGCGTATACATTCCCACCTGTAACACGGTTAAGTTTTACCAGCGGTGTATTACCGATGCTTAGTGAGTTATCTTCAAAAATAGTAGACATAATGTTCCTTTGGATGCAATCTGATCAACGTGTTAATAGCCTTTGCTACTAACTATATAAACACACTTTACTGTGAGTTTAAAAAAACTAAAGTAAAGTTTGGCTATAACATATATCTATTGGGCTTATAACCAGTCGAAATAAAAATCAATTATTAGCGGTGCTTTAGTTATTATAGGTGCGGGCTTAATTTAAAATTTAAAGAGTAAAACTTCGTTTAGTCAAAAAATGTTCAAAAGAGTATTGAATTAAACTATGTTTGTTCAATATTTGTGCATATGAATGTAACTTGAATAGTTTTATCACACAATGCGTCTAAAACATGATAAAAACACGTATCTAAATTCAATTAAGCAATCACAATGAAATTAATCTTAAAATTAATTGCCGGTATTGTGGCCGGTATCCTAGTTGGACTATATGTACCTATAACTGGTGTTGAACTTTTATTCACAGTAAAAGAGCTGATTGGTCAAATTATCTCCTTTACCATTCCACTTATTATATTATTTTTTATTGCATCAGGTATTGCAGGCCTACCAAAAGGGTCTGGTCACTTACTTGGTAAAACAGTCGGGTTTGCTTATAGTTCTACAATTATTGCAGGTACGCTTGCATTTTTATTAGTAAGTGCTGTTATCCCTTTTTTAAGCGGTGGTATTACATTCGAGGCAGAAGTTGCTACAGAAATTGGCAGCTTTATTGATTTAGAAATTCCACCTTTGATGGGTGTAATGACCGCATTAGTAACTGCTTTTGTATTTGGTATAGGCATGAGCCAATTAGAGCTTGATACGCTTAAAAAGGTGTCTGATCAGGGCCGTGATGTGATTGACGGATTATTATCAAAAGTAATTATCCCTGCTTTACCATTTTACATTGCAGGTGTATTTGCCGAAATGACGGTAGCGGGTACTGTGGTAGATACACTGCGAACATTTGGCGTAGTACTAATTGCAGCGCTTGTTATGCACTGGTTATGGTTAAGCGTTTTATATATAGCGACAGGTGTACTATTGAAACGTAATCCAATCGAATTAGTTAAAAATATGCTACCAGCTTACTTTACAGCCTTAGGTACTATGTCAAGTGCAGCAACGATTCCAGTATCGCTTCAATCAAGTAAAGCAAATAACGTTAAAGAAGATGTAGCTAACTTTACCGTACCACTTTGCGCGACTATTCACTTATCTGGCTCAACTATCACTATAGTAACCTGTGCAATGGCTGTTATGTTTTTATCGCCAAGCATGGAAGTCCCTTCATTAATGGGTATGCTACCGTTTATTATGATGTTAGGTGTAGTAATGATTGCAGCACCAGGTGCTCCAGGTGGCGCAGTTATGTCGGCGCTTGGTCTATTAACAAGCATGCTTGGGTTTAATGAAGGCGCGGTTGCATTAATGATTGCACTTTATTTGGCACAAGATAGCTTTGGTACTGCGTGTAATGTAACGGGTGATGGTATCATTTCGTTATGGGTTGACAGATTTAGCGAAAAATCGTCATCTTAAACTATTAGGGCGAGGCAATAATATTAGTTATTGTTTCGCTTTATGTATGTTACTGTGGCAAATTAATTTAATTAAATTGCATGTTGTTAGGTAAGTGAGGATGTTCCATTGATTAATGTACTTTTAGTTGATGACCATGAACTTGTACGAACAGGAATAAAGCGTATTCTTGATGATGTACGAGGGTTTAAAGTAATTGGTGAAGCTAAAACTGGCGAAGAGGCTGTACAGTTTTGTCGTCAGCATGCGCCAAACATAGTATTAATGGATATGAATATGCCAGGCATGGGCGGATTAGAAGCGACTAAAAAGATTTGTCGTTACTGCCCTGATGTAAAAATTATTGTGCTTACCGTTAACTGTGAAGACCCGTTTCCGAGTAAAGTAATGCAAATTGGTGCTCATGGCTTTTTAACTAAAGGTGCTGGCTCTGACGAAATGGTGCGTGCCATCCGTTGTGTTCATGCCGGTCAGCGTTATATTGCCCCTGAAATTGCACAGCAAATAGCACTTGCGCAAGTGACAGGTCGCACAGACGAAAATCCTTTTCAGAGCTTATCTGAACGCGAACTGCAAATTATGCTTATGATCACTAAAGGTGAAAAAGCACAAAATATAGCTGAGCGTTTAAACCTAAGTTCAAAAACAGTAAATAGCTATCGCTACCGTATGTTTGAAAAGCTAAATGTAGGTGGTGATGTTGAGCTTACCCATTTAGCAATTCGTCATAAAATGATTGATATAGACGTTTCGTACTAACTATAATTTATGTCTGAATTTGATCACGTACATTTTCTCAAAACGTTATCAAGTGAGCCGGGTGTATACCGCATGCTTGATAGTGACAACCAAGTTATTTATGTTGGTAAAGCTAAGCATTTAAAAAAGCGTGTGAGCAGTTACTTTAGAAGTAACATTACCGATAGCAAAACACGCGTTTTAGTGAGTAATATTTGTGACATCGAAGTCACACTCACTAATACTGAAACAGAAGCGCTGCTGCTTGAAAATAATCTAATAAAAAAATACCAGCCTCGCTACAACATATTATTACGCGACGATAAGTCGTATCCTTATATTTTATTAACTAGCCATAAACACCCTCGTTTAGCGTTTCATCGTGGCAGCCGTAAAATTAAAGGTGAGTACTTTGGTCCTTTTCCGAGCGCGGGAGCGGTATCTGAAAGCTTGCGCTTAATGCAAAAAATATTTCCTGTTCGTCAATGTGAAGATGCTTATTACCGCGCAAGAAGTCGCCCGTGTCTGCAATATCAGCTTAAGCGTTGCTCAGCTCCGTGTGTGAATAAAGTTACGGATGATGATTACAGCGAGCAAGTTGACTATGTCCGTAAGTTTTTAACGGGTAAATCTCACGAAGTTATTGCTGATTTAATAAAAAAAATGGAAGCAGCCAGCCTACAATTAAACTTTGAACTGGCGGCAAAAGTTCGCGACCAAATAATGCTACTGCGTAAAATGCAGGAGCAACAGTCTATATCAGGTAATTTTGCTGAAATGGACGTAGTTGGTTTTGCTCATTTAAATGGTTTAAATGGCATTCATTTATTAATGATCCGCGATCACAAAGTATTGGGTAGTAAAACGTATTTTCCAAAAGTACCTAAAGATTCGAGTGAACAAGAAATATTGACTTCGTTTTTAGGACAGTACTATTTAGCGCCAGGAGCAACAGGGCGTATTGCAAAAGAAATCATATTACCGTTTGAAATAGAAGAGAGCGGGGCACTCGGTGAAGCACTCACACAAATAAGTGAGCGCAAAGTAACACTTAAAGTAGTTACCCGTGGTGAGCGTGCTCAATACTTACAACTGGCCAATAAAAATGCATTAAACAGTATTGCAGTTAAGCAAAGTACCCAAGACTCTATTAATAAACGTTATGCACAATTAAAGGCAACACTGCGACTTGATGATATTACCCGAATGGAGTGTTTTGATATAAGCCACACTATGGGGGAGAACACTGTTGCAAGTTGTGTTGTATTTGACTCACAAGGCCCAAATACGAAAGAGTATAGGCGCTATAATGTAACGGGTATAACCGGTGGTGATGATTATGCTGCAATGGAGTTTGCACTTAATAAGCGTTACAACAAATTAGTAGATGAAGACAAAATTCCAGACGTTATCTTTATTGATGGTGGTAAGGGGCAACTTGGGCGCGCGGAGCTGTACTTTTCTAACTGGCCACATACAAAAATGCCTTTATTAGTAGGTGTCGCTAAAGGTACTAGCCGTAAGCCTGGCCTTGAAACACTATTAATTGACGGTGGTCGAAAAACCATTCCTATGGATTCAGATGCACCTGCGCTACATTTAATACAGCATATACGTGATGAATCTCATCGTTTTGCAATTGCAGGGCATCGTAATAAACGCCAGAAACAACGTACGCAATCACTACTAGAAGAAATAAATGGAGTCGGTTCTAAGCGTCGGCAAACATTATTAAAATATTTAGGGGGCATGCAGGGAGTAAAAGCTGCTAATATAGAACAGTTAAAGAAAGTTCCTGGGATCAGCCCTGACATGGCTGAGAAGATATTTAACCATTTGCATGACAAGGGCTAGCCCTACATGCGAATATAGCAAAAAAGACATATCCAAGTAGTTATGTGGAATATTCCAAACACACTCACAACATTTAGACTTTTTCTTATCCCCGTTTTTTTGGTGATATTTTATTTGCCTTATAGCTGGGCTTTTTTTGCTGCCGCCTTTATTTTTTGGCTTGCATCAATCACCGATATACTAGACGGTTACTTAGCAAGAAAGCTTGAGCAATCAACTCCTTTTGGTGCTTTTTTAGATCCTGTTGCTGATAAAGTAATGGTATGTGCCGCACTTGTAGCGTTATCTGATCAGTACCAGTCAATGTACATGACAATACCCGCTCTTATTATAATAAGCCGTGAAATTATTATATCTGCACTTCGTGAATGGATGGCAGAGCAGGGTAAGCGTGGTAATGTCGCTGTATCAAACATGGGTAAAATTAAGACAGCTGCACAAATGTTAGCCATTATTGGTTTGATTTGGCAATATGATACGTGGATGAACTATTTAAGCTTTGGATTGCTGTACATTGCGACCTTTTTAACCTTGAGTTCTATGATGCAATATTTACGTGCAGCATGGGGTGAATTGACTAAAAATTAACTCTAAATGTATAATAACGCACCGTTTTAGATAAAAAACAAGCAAACAGTTCAAAACTAGCATTTTTTGTATTGACGCGTTTAATAATCTCTGTAGAATGCGTCCGTGTTGAGAGGGCATAGCCCCCGAGATAAACGAAACGGTAATTAATTAGTTACTTGAATGTTCACATAAATCATCATGTGCTAATTCAAATAACTGATAAATAAAATGCGGTACTAGCTCAGTTGGTAGAGCGCGACCTTGCCAAGGTCGAGGTCACGAGTTCGAGCCTCGTGTACCGCTCCAAGTTTATCTTAAGGTTAATACCCCGTACTGGGGCGGAATGGCAGAGTGGCCATGCACCGGATTGCAAATCCGTCTACCTCGGTTCGACTCCGGGTTCCGCCTCCATTTCAACACTCCACACGCTTTAATTAGCAAACTCGATGCCCGAGTGGTGGAATTGG
>NZ_WTKZ01000103.1:0-6575 GCF_011378805.1 Pseudoalteromonas sp. Z9A6 | reverse complement strand
CCTTTATGAACTAAATGAACTTTAACTCTATCTCTCAGTGCTTTTTTTTTTTTTTTTTTTTTTAGGTTTTTAGCTTGTTTACTTTGCATACCTGTGAGTCTGAGTTGTTGGCTTTCGAGTTCTTTGGCTCTTTTTAAAATACTGGCTTCATGAATTTTAAAAACATTAAATTTTAATTTTGTAGAGGTTCCAAATAGCTCTTCAGATTTATCATAATTTAAGCCGTTTGGATCGTCTTCTTTTCTAAGGTGATGAAGTGCGAGTCTTGTGAGTTCTTCTGCATGCTTAAAATGATAGCCGTTGGCAACCATAATCGCTTTTGCGTTGGATTTAAAAAAGCTTCGGCACATTGTGCAAAATGCACCTGCAGATCCTTTCATTACAATATTTCTTTTATCTCCTTTTACTGCATCAACAGGTGAGTAATCTTTAATGATTTTGTCTAGCGACCTTTTAGCAAATGGTTTGTTAAGATCGCGAGGCTGAAGAAATATATGGTCAGGGTTACAGTTGGGTAATGCATTTTCCATCCAGGCTCTCTGCTCTAAAATAATGGCGCGCATGGCTTTGGTTAATGGCAGCTTATATTCTTTTTGGTTTTTCATTTCTCCACGAACCCCAACAACAGATGCCGGAAAGGTAATTATGGTTGGAAAGTCGATACTATTGAGCCACTCCCACCTCATTTGTGGAATATTAATAGGGCGAATGCCTGTCAAAATCATAAATCGCGCAGCATTTTTTTGATGTACATTTGGGGCCGATGCTAGATTTATCCATAATTCAGCTATCGAATCTAAGTCTGTATAAACTTGGCAAGGACGGGGGCTTTCTACACGGTCAGATACGTAAAAGTCATCGATATCAGCAGCTGGGTTTTTACCTGAGTTAAATTTGTTTTTGGCAAATCGCCATACTCTTCTAATTTGTGCAAAAAGCTCAATTGCTTGGTTGTTAGACTCTATTTTTATAATTATATCTACAATCTTTTCTAACTCTCCAGCTGTAAGAGACTGGAACGCTCTCTTAAGCGGAAAATGATGCCTGAGCTTTTTTATTCTGCATTGATATGTTCTGAGCGATGAAGCTGCAAATTTAGTGGGTGCGATGTTATGACGCTCTATTAAGCTTTGTTCATATGCATCAAACACAGTTTTAATATTATGATTATTTAAAACGCCATACTTCATTTGATCAGTAAGCTTACGCGCTTTTGCTATTGTTAATTCAGGTGCTTCACCTAACTTGGTATTAGCTATGCCAGATGATTTAGGGAAAGCTGAGTAAAAAGATACTGTTCCAGATAGGGTAAATATAAGACGAAGATTGTGTTGTGCCTCATATTTCGATAATCGCTTCGTATCTTGTTTCTTAACCTCTTGTTTTGATTTTTCTTTTTCCTCAAAAAAGATGATTTGAGAGGCCAAAATAACACAGCGATTTATGTGCTGCATAGAAAATGGCGATTTAAGTTGCTTCCATTCTAGTTTCGCTTTCGTGTATTGAGCTTTGGTAAGCGTTGATAGTGATTTTTTCACTTTGATTAAACCTATATAAATAAAGGCCTTGCGGCGATTTTTATTGATTAAGATCAACAAAGCAACAGAGAAAGATAGGCATAATTCGCGGCTGTAATTTACACCCAAAAATAAAAATTTGTGTTACTAATTTGTGTTACGATTTAATGAAAAATAGCGGTTTTTTTATTAAACTAGAACTGCACAAAAGTTAGCCTTTACACACATTTGTTTTTACTTATCTTTTTGTTTTATAATGATATTAATTGAAAAGGGTAAAAAATGGCTCTACTCATAAATAGCAAATGCATTAACTGCGATATGTGTGACCCAGAGTGCCCTAATGAGGCTATTTATATGGGCGCTAAAATATACCAAATAGATGCTAGTAAATGTACTGAGTGTGTAGGGCATTATGATAAACCTACTTGTGTAAGTGTTTGCCCTATTGACTGTATAAAGCCCGATCCTAATAAGCGTGAAAGTTTAGGTGAGCTGGCTGATAAGTTTGTGCTGCTAACGAACTTATAACTTGTTCAGGTATTTTGCTAAGCCGCTTTTTACTATCGGCTAAAAACTATCTACATTACTTATTTAGCTTGTAGCTAAAGTCCGCCGTCATGCATTTTTAGTTTCAATCAAATTTTATTACCTTCATTAATTATCAATTATATTGTGTTACCTTAAGGCTTTATAAACTCAAGTATTAATCTAAGTTTTAGATTGCATTCTATAGGAGTCTATTTTGGATATAGGTATTAACGCTATTCAGGCTGTATCTTCAAAACAAGCCATATTTATTAATGATGAGTGCCGAGTATTTGTAATTGGCGATCTTGATGGTGATTTACCGGCCTTAAAAAGCGCACTTAATAACGTAAATTTTGACCCTGAAAGAGACACTTTGTTTTGCCTAGGCGATTTTGTTGATCGCGGGGATAAAACATATGACTTATTTACATACTTACAGGCCATTAGGGCATGTATGATATTAGGTAATCATGAGCATTTAATGTTGGAATCATTATTAAGTAATGATAAAGCGGCTTTTAATTTATGGACTGGTAATGGTGGTAATTGGCACAAGTCGGTATCAAGTGAAAAGCTCAGTGTCATGTGCGATGAGTTACTAACTAAACCGCTTTCAATAGTACTTGAGTATCGTGGTTATACAATAGGGTTGTCTCATACATTTGCACAATCGTGGGATTGGGAAAATTACCCTGATGATAAATCGCTAATCGTGCAATCTTTATTGTGGGATCGCGAAGTAGTTAAACAAAATAAGGTAGTTAAAAGTCATGGAGTCGACTTTTCAATACATGGACATAACTCAACTAAAGCGCCTTTTTGGATTGGTAATAGTTATCATATAGATACAAATTATTATGGTGGAAAGCCTACACTCTTAGAGCTTTCAGAGGTTATTGCTACGCTTGATTAACCAAGCGCTATTTAGCAATTGTTACTTCTTTCAAATATCATTCGGCAGTTTTGCTTTCTAAAGTATAAACTGCTGACTACCACATCTAGTTATCCTCTTTGTTTTTTCTATACACCCTATGATTTATGCAGCGTAATTATTTTATTAAGCTATTAAATTCAACAAAGCCTCTATTAGCTTGTTAATTAAGAGTGATTTTGATGTGTGGGTTGGATTTTAAGTTTCATCCAATAGGTATTAATACAGTTATATGAGACGTTTATTTAGTTTTAATATTGATGATTAACAAACGGTTAAGTTTGGCTGTGTAGAATTGGGAACAATTTTTGCCATTTCGTAAATAATTTACGTAAAAGGACTAACTTCTCGCTTTAGGTTTTATATAAGCAGATTTAAATGGAACAGCCTCTCACATGATAGTAGCAAGCATATACCCTTTCCCTTTTTCAACGTTTTGTAAGTCGTCACTTTATGTATCAATTTTTTCTGCTTTGGGTTCTACGTGTGCTTTTGCAGCGCAAGAAAACTCGCAGCACGCAAAAGATATGGAAGTAATAGAAGTACGTGGTATCCGTTCAAGTATGGCCGAAAACTTAGATGTAAAACGTATGTCGGGATCTGTAGTTGATGCCATTACCGCGGAAGACATTGGAAAGTTCCCTGATAAAAACGTTGCAGACTCACTTCAGCGTGTACCCGGTGTAGTAATTGAGCGTGATGGCGGGGAAGGTTCATCTGTCAGTATTCGTGGTTTATCGTCAGAACTTACCTTTACACAGCTTAATGGTAATTTTATAGCATCTTCTCCGGGGGAGCCTTCGCGTTCGTTTGATTATGCTTTGTTACCGTCTTCAATGATTGAAAGCGTCGAGGTTTATAAATCGCCAGAGGCACGCTTAGATGAAGGTGGGGTTGGTGGCACTGTATTAATGCACAGCCGAAAACCTTTAAATATGAATGCAAACTCGGGTGTATTTAATGTCGAGAGTACTTACGCTGATGTTACAAAAGAGTATGAGCCGCAGTTTACGGGTTTATATTCATGGAAAAACGACAACGAAAACTTTGGTGTATTAGTTGGCTATACCTATCAGGAACGGACAAACAGAACGCTTTCGGGCGGTACTGATGCTAATGTATGGCGCTATACTGGCACTGGGCAACCTACAGATATAAACGGTAACGCAGTTAATAACAATAATGGTTGGGATACTATTAATGATGCAAACGGCAACAGTTACGATGGCGTTTGGTTTTCACAAGTTGTTCGAGGCTCTGTTCTTAACGAAAAACGTGAGCGCGAAGGGATTCAATTTAGTTCACAGTGGCGACCAACAAATCGTTTAGAGCTTGGCTTTAATTATTTTGGTTTTACACTTGGGCAAGACAGAACAGAATCTGTGATTGATATACCAGAGTGGTCTTTAAATCCTGATTTTTTGACGGATGTAAATCTTGATGAGTCGGGCACTATTGTTACTGGTATGCAATACGATGCAATGGCAAGTGGTGTCGAAAATGATATGCAATTTCCGTGGATGCGTGGCAGCTACATACGTGAGGAATCTACCTCCGATACCTTTGATTTTAATTTAACCTATGAAGGTGATAATTTTAAAGCGCGCTTTGTAATTGGTAATACACAATCAGAGGGCGGCCCAGAAGAAAGCTGGGAAGCGGCGTATAAAAGTTCTAACGCGGGCGAAAACGCAGCCACTATTCAAAACGCAGCTCAAACGGCTGGCTGGTCGCTCAATCAAAATAATGTGTCACTTAATATCGACCCTAATACATTAGTTAATTTACAAAATGGAGTTGGAGGCGGTCGTGATGCGGGCTCTTCAAACTCAAGCTTTGTACGCAGTGAGCTAGAAGAAGATTACTACCAAGCTGATGTGGATTTTTATGTTGATTGGGGCTTTTTAAAAACAATTAGAACCGGTGTTAAGTACCGCAACTCAATTCTTCACCGTGAAACCGGCAACACCTTCTTTTTAGATCCAAATTTTGATATTGCTGCAGGGGAAGCAAGTGAGCAAGGTATTACCCGTTTTGATAGCTACCAATGGAATGGTGGAATGCCATTAGCTCAAAATGTATTTACTAGTGAGAATAATATTGCAGGTGGTTTTGATATAAACCAAATGCCAAGTATCGACTGGAATAAATACCGCGATATGGTCACTGCTAGTTATGTACCTTATACGCGCATTGAAGATAATTTTGTTTACGATATAGAAGAAAAAATATCGGCTTTTTATATACAAGGTGATTTTGAATTTAGTGAAGTCAGAGGTAATTTGGGTGTGCGTGTTGTGCAAACAAAAACACTTACTTCATCTACTGACTTATATACCTACCAATTAGATCACACAAATGATGAAACAGGTGAGCCAGTAACAGGTGACGCTCGTTTTGTAGAAGACTATCAATTAGTCACTCAGCAAAACAAAGACACTCAAGTTTTGCCAAGCTTTAATATAGCGTGGGATGCAACCGACGATTTAGTTATTCGTGGGGCAATAGCTAAAGTAATATCTCGTCCTGACTATAGTGATTTAGGTGCGCAGCAGCGCATTACCTATGTATCAGGTGAATGGGCAGAAGATAGAGCCGCATTTAACGAGCTTCCTGGTTTTAGCGGTAGTGGCGGAAATAAAAACTTGAAACCATTTGAATCAGTTCAAGCTGATTTATCTATTGAGTATTATTATGGCGAAGGTTCTGCTGTTGGGTTGGCACTTTTTCATAAGAAAGTAGATAACTTTGTTGTGCCACTGGTGATCGACGTAGAGCAAAACTTTGCTGGTAAAAATAATATAGTGGATGCAGGGACTATTAATATAGCCCCTTACAGCACTGTAGGTAATGGCACCGATGCAGTATCAAAAGGCGCGGAAGTATTTATTCAGCATGCCTTTGATAGTGGTTTTGGCTTTTACGCAAATTACACTTATAACAAAACCAATAAAGCAGATGTAACAATTAATGGTGAAGAATTTGGTCAGTCGGCCTTAATAGGTAGTGCAAAGTATCAGTACAACACCTCTGTTTATTATGAAGGAGGTTATTTTAATGTACGTGCTTCTTATAATAAGCGCGGCGAAACAGTACTCGGTTTAAATAGCGGATTAAATGTATACCAAGACCCTTACGAACAAATCGATGTAAATGCATCTGTAAATTTATACGACGGGCTTAGCCTTACCGCAGCGGTTATTAATTTAACTAAATCTGAATCAGTAACGCGTTTAGGAAATGACACCGATGCGCGATTACTCAATACTAGCTACTCAGGTCGTCGTTTTTACGCGGGCTTTAACTATAGCTTTTAGCTAAATGACTTAATAGCTGGTCTGTAGACAGTATTTTTTGATAGCGCAGGCCATAACAAACACTTTAATAGGCGTTAAATGTTAATAAAGTGCTAGTTATGTTGTGTTTTTAATGCGTTTAGCTCAAATTCTCAGCGAACAGTGCTTTATTTAAAGTTTTGTCAATAAAACGCTTGCGTAAAAATCTGTACTCCCTATAATGCGACCCCACTGAGACGGGAAACGCCGAAGCATAGCGAGGCACGAACTACTCAGGGTGTTAAGTAAAACTTAGATTGA
>NZ_WTKZ01000102.1:2865-6724 GCF_011378805.1 Pseudoalteromonas sp. Z9A6 | reverse complement strand
CAGCGGTATTAAATTTGTCACGCCAAACCAGCGTCATTTAGGATTAGATAAAGCGATACTAGCGAAACGTCATCAGGTAAATGAAATGGCGAAATTACAGAACCCAAGTCGTTGGTCAGGAAAATCTCGAGATTGGACAATGATCAATGAAGTAAATTTAAATCCAGAAAAAAAAGAAGCAATGCGGGCGGCATAAAATTTAACTTGATGCGACAACTAACTTGAAAAACTCCGCCTATCACTGGTGGCGACATAGCTCAAAACATCATGAAAGTCCGTGAGGATAAAGAGTTAATTAAATCTTTTGGCTCTCTTAGTGCTATGGCAAAGGCATACTCTAGCTCCATACCAATTCGCTCAACAGGTATTGGGTGGTGCACCAATGATGATGAGTGTAAGTGTGGTAAGCCTGATAGCTGTGAAAGCGGCATTGTAGATAAGCGACACCTGCCCTATTGGGAGGGAATGCTAGTGCAGCAAATGAAACTGATGCAATTGGATGATATTGGTGAAGCTGGTAGAGCGGCGGTAAAAAAAGGCATGGAACGCTGTGAAAAGGTTCTAGTGGCATTGGGTATTGATGTTGAAGCTATGAAGCAAGAGATTAACGAAAGAGAGAATATCGAGGTGATAAATGTCTAACCAGAAAGAAAAAGCGACACATAAAGCGGTTCGACTTGCCATTGTTCGAATCGAAAAAGGTCGTCCAAATACTGTTTCTCATAAACGCAAAATGAGTGTCGCTGCCGTTGCCGAAGAAGCAGGTGTAAGTCGAGCATTGATTCACCGTGATTGCCCTGAACTATTAGAGCGTATTAAAGGCGGTGTAAACAAAGATATTCGACAGCAACGTGATGCCAAACAAACTGAACTTAATAAATACAAAGACCGCAATCGAGACTTGCGGTCTGAGGTGGCAGAATTGAAAGCTATGCTCGCTAAAGTTCAATCACAAAATGCTACGTTAATACGAAAAAACATGGCTCTGAGCAATGTTCTTGCGGACAATAGCAATGTAACGCAACTAATATACAGCTAACTGCCTGAATTTAATGTTAATAATTTCAAATTAAGGTTACTTTTGAGATAGTTAAAAACATCCAAAAGTGTAACCTCAAACAAAGTTATATAAAACAGAAGGTTAGCCATAGTTACATGTAACGAACTATTTATAAATATTGTCCTCCGACATGAGAGTTACCCACATAAGGAATGTCTTTCATTACTGGCTTCTTCTTATCAACTCATTTTGACGTAATATTGCTAAGGTATCAGACGGTGTAACTTTCCATGCGTCCGACAATCTGCGTAAAGTAAAAACCCCTAATTCAAGTCTATCATCGGGTGATAAAAAGTGATGTAAGTGTCGGCCAGCGACTGAAATAGTGACAGCAGCCCCCTGTGCACCATTATTATAAACTGCCATCCCTTTGTTTTTATTCTCGCCATGAAATGAAGCTTTTACTTCGCTTTTCAAGCCAAATAACACGCCGCACAACCCGGTTAACTCGCTTTTAGTCAACTGAATTATCGTTTTACTTGCCCAGTCTGGTGATTCACCAGGGGAGTTAATAGTAGTCATTTCAATACTTAACGTCTGCAAGCCAAGCCGACTAGATGTGTACTGAACGTTCATAGCTGTGCGCTTTAATGGTTCTGGGTGCCTATCTGCATAAAATGTAAGTGCTTCACCAAAATTGTTCTGTTGTGACATTCTTCCCCCTAAATATCTAAGCGTTTACTCGCTGCTCTTAGGCGTTCATCACCCCTAAAGTCATATTTTTGCGTTGTTGCTAAGCTTGCATGGCCCATTGCATCTTTAACTGTAATTAGATCTTCGCCGTTCTCTAGCATTGACGAAGCGAATGTCCTTCTTAGGTCATGCGGGGCACACTTTTCTATACCGGCCTCGACAGATCTACTGTTTAAAATATGGTAAATTGCCTGGCTAGTCATGCGCTCTGAGGTAACATCATCGTACCTACGAACACGACTAAATAGTGGCCCTGGAATATCACTTCGTACTTCCTCAATCCAGCTTTCAAGCCTTTGAAATGCGCCATCTGGCAAGTAGGCCATGCGCTCTTTATTACCTTTACCTAGCACTTTTAGCGAGCGGTTATGCCGGTTATAATGAGCATAATCAAGGGATACAACTTCAGCTCTTCGTAATCCGCACCCGACTAAAACAGATAAAATAGCGTTATCTCTAACCCCAATAGCAGACTTATCACTTTCACATGTGAAAAATAATTTCTTAACTTCAGCAGGGGCCAGGGCTCTACCTTTAGGTATTCTTGACCCTCTAACCGACTTAACTAACTTGATATGTTGGTAAGTATCGGTGCTAATAAGCTTAAGTGTCCATGCCTCTACGGCTACACCTTTTATTGCCGCCAAGTAATTATTTATAGTGGCCGGTGCTTTTCCCGCATCAGTGAGCATGGTCAAAACTGCCTGTACATGGTGCCGCTCAAGCATACCCCAAGGACAGGTTCTTAAATCATGATAGCCCATCATTTTAGCTATGTTGTTTAAAAACGACCTCATGGCTAGCCGGCTACTTTCAGCCCTTAAGCCCATTAAGTATGAAACAGCAGGATTTTTTTCAATACCATTTACACCAGTGCCAGCAGCCTCCGCACTTAATACTTCAAAAGTACGCTCTGCAGGGAGAAATGTGACTTCGGTATTTTCATCATTGTTTTGTTCGTGCATTTTTTGATGCCTCAAAGTAACTTTGTGCTTTTGCTCCATACTTAGTTTAAGTTTGTATGTTTGGAATAATCCTACATAATGAAGTACGGACATATTATCTGTGTTTATTTTGCTCAGTATCACCACCTAAATTACGTCTTCTAATTTTAAATTCTGATGGTGTTGACTCGATATTTATTATATCACAGGCTCTACTTTCTAAAAGGTACATTTTAATAAGTAGAGGTAAAGCTGAATTCGCATAAACATAGTAAAGAGTAGGCTTTTAAGTTTGATGAACAACTCCCACTAAACGCTGCGCGTTTTGAAGGTGTTTCAAAAAGAAAGCCTAAGCTACCTTTTTAGGCTGGTTCCCAGCCTGAATACCTAACGCCCAGTTTAAGTTAACTTGCGCACTGGCTACATCGCGGGGCTTCTCACAACCACATTCGCATGAGTGCCAGCGGTCTGCTAAGGATTTCTTCTTCTTAGCTCCGCAGTCTGGGCAGGTTTGACTTGGCTTAACTTGCTTTGTTGGTACTTCAACAAATTCGCTACTAGCTTCTTCCGCTTTGTATCGCAGTAAATTAAGAGTCATGGCTGGCGCGGTGTTCAGAATTTCCCGATTCAGACCAGCCTTTTGTTTCACCATTTTTCCGTTTTTCTCGACAGTACCTTTGGCACTGCGAGTCATGTTCTTAACGGTGAGTTTTTCGGTGGCGATCAATGCCGCCACTTCAACTAATTTTGCAGTTTCTTTATGAGTAAAATCGAGTCTTTGACGGGCGATTTTCTGGTGGAGTTTGGCAATTTGATGCTTTAATTTTCGCTGGGTGCGAGTGCCTTTTTTCGCTAACGCGAGGTCACGCTGTAAAGAGGTTAATCGCTCTTTGCTGTTTCTGAGGTAACGGGGGTTTTCGACTTGCTCAAAATTACCATCCTGATCGATAGTCGAAAAGTAATGAGAAACACCCCAATCCAAGCCAACAGCTTTAGTGCCACAGTTTCTCTCAATGGTGTCATACTCCATTGAAACTGAAATGAACCACTCACCATTCTTTCGGATGATTTCGGCTTGCCTCCTGTGTTTCTAGCTTTACCTCGGATCTTAACGATACCAACATCAGCCAAATAAACAGCACCATGCTTTTTTTTTTTTTTT
>NZ_WTKZ01000102.1:0-2855 GCF_011378805.1 Pseudoalteromonas sp. Z9A6 | reverse complement strand
ATCTTAACGATACCAACATCAGCCAAATAAACAGCACCATGCTTTTTTTCTTTCAGGTTGAGCTTCCAACCATCACCATGAGCCTTGTAGCCCCAACCTTTAAAGCGTTGAAATGGTTTAAAACGTGGGAATCCAGCTTTCTTATCACCTTTTTTGAGCCGTCTAAAAAAACCGTCAAAAGCCAGTGCAACACGTTTTAATGTGACTTGCTCACTCTGAGCATTAGCATTGAAAATGCCATGCGCTTTACGATTATTACGCCACAGAGTGTTGATTTTGCACTGTTCGTGAAAATTAAGACTGTAATTAGAATCACGATATGTTTCGATGCGATCACGTAAAGCCCAGTTGTACAACTGGTGATGGTGGACAAACAAATCCATCAGCGATTCTTCTTGAGAAACTGATGGTTTCATTTTATATGTAACTTTACGGATTGCTTTTTTCATAACAACTAATTATATTTAGTGGTTATGAAAAAACAAGCCCTAAAAACGCTGTATCACAGCGTTTATAATATTCACTATCATTTAGTTCTTGTAACTAAATATCGTCATCGCTGTATCACGCCAGAGGTTGCCGCGTACTTAGAATCTCAGTACAAAAGGTTGTTAAAATCTTGGGATTGTGAGCTTTTGGAGTGCAATGGTGAGTCAGATCACCTTCACCTTTTAATTTCTGCTAATCCCAAGATGCAACCAAGTAAAATGGTGAACAGTTTAAAAACTGCTACATCAAGACTTGTGCGAAAGGAGTTTTCCGAACACTTGGGTGAGTTTTACTGGAAGCCAGTTTTTTACAGCAGAAGTTATTGTCTGGTTAGTTGCGGAGGTGCACCACTTGAAATCGTGAAGCAATATTTAGCTCAGCAGGAAGGATTTGATTAAAGCCACCACTTCGTGGTGGTGCGCCTTTCACCACCACCTAAATTAACTCGCTTTGGCTCATTAGATTTAGATGGAGCACTTGGCGCTATTGGGTAGATCAGATAGCTTAAAGTTGGAATTTAGAAGAAGAATGACAGCTTTGAGCGATAACCAGATATAGAAAAGTTAAACTTGTTTTTGTTTTGATGATTTGACTCTTAATCTGTCCCATAACATTGTTAACCGGCATATTAATGGAGTTATTAAGGTATGTAATATATGCAATTTTGGTGCGTTAAACCATTAAAATGGTGTTCAATAAGGTGCTAAGTGTAAAAAACGTAAATATGGTCAAATGGTCGTTACTTTAGTTTCGATAAGTGAAAAGATATAAAAAATTCACTTCAGGAGAAAAGTATTACCATGATTAATATGCCTAACAAATTAATTAATGCTTCCTATAATATGCCTCTCAGCGCCATGCGCTTGAGAACATTAGCATTGTCGAAATTAGAGCCTCTAAGTTATTTGTTTGGCATCTCCAACCCAGTAACAATTTTTGCAAGTGAGTGGCAAGAAATTTTTATTGAGTCGGAAAATCCATACAGAGACATAAAAAGGGCTGCCTCTGCTTTCTCCAAGGCTATGGTTCAGTGAGTTGCTTGGATACTTTAATCGCATCTTCTTTTATCATTTTACAAACTTTAACCCAGGCTAAGATTAGAAGAAAACACCACCCTCCCCGACAGCCCTTACACAGCAAGGCTTTGCGCGCTATTTGGCTTTTTAAATGAGACAGAAAAACGTCTAATTTTTAACATTTGAGACAGTTTTAATCGTGAAAAATGCGAGTGAGAAGTGTCTCAATCTGGCTATTTACGACACGCTAGCACACTAAAAGTCTGAGATAAAAAAGTGTAAAAATTCACTTTTTAATATGCCAACATATTAAATAATGCCCATAAAAAAGGATTCACCGTGTCTCAATATGGCTATTTAATAGAGTCTTAGCAGCTAAAAGTCTGAGATGAAAAAGTGAAAAAATACACTTTTTTATTATGTGGTCAGGCACTTTTTTACCAAATTTAAGGCTGTTTTACGCGTTAAAATGACAACCAGTGAACGGATTTGGCGCGCTCAAATCAGCGATTTTTATCGTAGCTTCACGCGCAATCGGTGAAATAGTGAATACTCAATGTAGAATTCCCTGCTTTCACTAGGCCGTTTCTAACTCAGAATAATACGTTTTCTCACACTTAGCAGTGTGAAATTATAGTGGCATAGTTAATTTTTCCACCTAATCTATGTGAGTGAAACGCATTTCATTTTTTACAATATAATATTAAATTTTTAAAAAATATTTTTATTTTGTAATAGCTTATACTGTTTAGCATAAGTCAATATTCATAGTGTCAGGAAACTCTTGCTTGAAAATAAGGGTAAGCGCGCAATTAAACCCACATACCAATATTAATGCTACCTATGCATAATTTACTCAGCATATTAACCTGAGGTAATTATGAATAAACAGCAAAAAATAAAACACTGGCAAGGCATTTTTGAGCAGCAAAAATCGAGTGGTTTAGCCATCATTCAATTTTGTCGTGATAACAACATTAACGCATCGACTTTCTATGTTTGGCGTAAACGCCTTTCTGACGAAACGATAAGGGTTAAAAAGCAACAGGTGATCCCGTTTGTTATTCATGAGCAAGCCTTTACACACCCTTCAATCATTAAACTCACCACACCAAACGGCTATCAAATAGACTTCGAGTCGACATTAGCGCACCAAGCACTCGCCAAATTATTGAGCGTACTGTGACACCTTGCACCCACCAAGTTTACTTGGTCACGGGATTCACCGACATGCGAAAATCAATCAATGGGTTAAGTATTATTGTCAGCGATACCCTATCTCTCGATCCTTTAAGCCAAGCGTTAGTTTAGATCTACCAACCAGTCATTTAACATTTGGCAGTTTTCCAA
>NZ_WTKZ01000101.1:0-6740 GCF_011378805.1 Pseudoalteromonas sp. Z9A6 | reverse complement strand
GCAAGCTCACTGACTTCGATGTGATAAATGATAGCTAATCATTTATCAACGAGAGATACAAGGCGCTCAGCTTGCTCGCGCGAAAAGCGAAGCTTTTAAAATAATTTACTTATATCGCGTTGGCGATGGCAACCAAGGGGCGGATACCGCCGACCGCCCTTGGAACCCCACGGCACCCCTCAATTTCACTTATCCTTAAACAAATAATTAATATGAACGTAAACGCGATGAACGCACATCCATGTGCAAGCATCCCTTTCCTCGAATCCATGCGAGGTAATTACTCATTAATTATGTGTTTGCAGGTGAAGTTGAAGGGGATAATTTCTTAGCATCATCATTTGATTACTCTCTCGGCTAATACTTAACTCACACGTTTGTACTTAATTACTAGTAACTTAGTCGATTATTACTTGTAGCTGTACCGTATTTAAGTAAACTAACTACTCGCAAACAGGGAGTGGTTTTAATGCAGCAAATTGGTATTTACGAGCAGTTAATTACGCAAGTAATTGAGCAAAACTTAGATCGTGATCAATTTTATGTGGGCGAGCGCCAGCTTGAAAGTGCTGAGGCGGCAACGTGGCTTTCACGCTTTTTAGGTAAACTTGTTGCTCATGCAATAAATGCCATTCCTAACTCAAACGAGCGGTTACAAGAGCAAATTAGCCTTGCTAACAACCTTGTTCTTTGGCTTAAAGATCATATAAAAGATGATGAGCTTATTAACGAAAACCTTATTGATAGCCAAGGCCGAATACTTACTGCACTGTTTAATACCCAAAACCCTATTGCTGCAAATCTTAAAGAATACTCTCACGATATATTCCCGCTAACGGGCCTTACGCAAAGCGAATTATTTAGCGGTGCTAATGCAGGTATATCGCTCGAAACCGAGCTAAAGCGCGAGATAAAATCGTCCGACACTATTTATTGGTTGGTCTCATTTATAAAATGGACAGGGCTGCGCATATTTAAAAATGAGCTGGAAGCGTTTACCAAAAGCGGCAATAAACTCAAAGTTATTACTACTTCGTACATGGGCGCAACGGATGCTAAAGCCGTTGAGTTTTTAGCAAACCTACCAAATACCGAAGTAAAGCTAAGTTATAACAATCAGCAAGAACGCCTACATGCTAAATCCTACTTATTTATGCGCAATACGGGTTTTCATACAGGGTATATTGGCTCGTCTAACTTATCGCATTCGGCGCTTACCAGCGGCCTTGAATGGAACTTAAAAATTACCGCACAAGAAATCCCACACATAATAGCCAAAACCAAAAGTACCTTTGAAACCTACTGGGAATCAAAAGACTTCGAGCTATTTACAGGCGCTGTTGAGTGTAAAGAAAAGCTCATTAATTCACTTAACGAGCAACGCGGTGTTGGGCAATCAAGCAGCCTATTTTATTTTGATATAACACCAAAAACGCATCAGCTCGCTATTTTAGAAAAGCTAAGTGCTGAGCGCAGCGTACATAAGCGTTTTAAAAACTTAGTGGTTGCCGCAACCGGCACAGGTAAAACTATAATATCGGCGTTCGACTTTAAAACCGTTTACGACAAAAACCCAAACGCACACTTTTTGTTTGTAGCCCACCGCGAAGAAATACTAAAACAAGCGCAAAGCGCTTACCGTGGTGTGCTTAAAAATAACGACTTTGGTGAGCTGTGGGTAGGTAACTACAAACCACAACGCTACAACCAATTATTTGCATCAATCCAAACGCTGAACAGCCAAATTGAATCGCTAAATTTAACTCACGATTATTACGACTACATAGTAATAGACGAAGTACATCACGTAAGCGCTGCCAGTTATCGCGCTATATTAAACCACTTTACGCCCACAATATTACTTGGCTTAACCGCAACACCAGAGCGACAAGATGGTGCAAATATACTCGATGATTTTTGTGGCGTAATAGCCGCCGAAATTCGCTTACCAGAGGCAATAAATCAACGCCATTTATGCCCATTTCAATACTTTGGACTAGATGACGACACCGACCTAAGCCAAATAACATGGCGAGGCGGCCGTTACGATATAAGCGAGCTAAGTAACCTTTATACAGGTGAAAACAACCGCGCTAACAAAATTATATCCAGCCTTGCCGATATCGTAACCAATGTTCACGCTATTAAAGCACTCGCGTTTTGCGTAAGCCAAAAACACGCTGAATTCATGGCCTCTAAATTTAACTTAGCAGGCATAAACGCCGATGTACTCACCAGCAAAAACACCAATGAGCGCGCGGCTAAGCAACAAGCACTGCGCCAAGGCGAAATACAAATACTCTGTGTAGTTGATATTTTTAACGAAGGTGTCGATATTCCAGAGGTTGATACTCTGTTATTTTTACGCCCGACTGAAAGCCTAACGCTGTTTTTGCAGCAACTAGGCCGTGGTTTGCGCCTGCCCGATAACAGCCAAAAGCAGTGCTGTACCGTACTCGACTTTGTCGGTAATGCTCGCCCAGAATATGACTTTGCGAGTAAATTCCGCGCACTCATTGGTAAAAGTAACCAGCCAATAAAAGCCGAAATCGAAAACAACTTCCCGCATTTACCACTGGGTTGCCGCATAGAGCTACAAAAGCGCACACAACAAACAATACTAAAAAATATTCAGCAAGCCATAAACACTAAACGCCGTTTACAGCAGCTTATAAATAGCTATTCGCAACACACAAATGACGCGCTAACGCTAAGTAACTTTTTACGCATAAACCCACAAGTCATACTAGAAGACATATACAAACCAAAAGACGGTAAGCTCGGCGGCTGGCATTGGTTAAAGGACGGTGAAATCCCTGCAGAGCAAGCCGATATTTACGCCGCGTATTACCGCGCAATCAACACCCAATTACTCGGCTGTGACTCGCTCAGCTACTTATGCTTTTTACGTGATTTATGTAAAAACGATTTTAGCTTTACGCCAACAGCACAAAACCAACAGTACGCACTTATGGCGCATTACAACTTTTGGGATTCCACTGGCACAAGTTTAGGCTTTAAAACGCTTGAACAAAGCTTACAAACGCTTATTCATCCAGCGTTACAGCACGAACTTGCACAAGTAATCACGCTTTTATTAAACCGCATTCACCAACAAGAAAGCGATTTAGCGTGTTTACCTAATCACGCCATAAAATTGCACAGCCGCTACACGCGCCAGCAAATACTTTCTGCATTTGGAGCGCACTCGTTTGATAAAAAATCGACAGCCCGCGAAGGCGTTTTAGAGTTTAAAAACCAAAATCTAGAGCTATTATTTGTAACGCTTAATAAGTGTGAAAAAACCTACTCACCCACCACGCTGTATCACGATTACGCAATCAGCCCCACCCTATTCCATTGGCAAACGCAAAACAGCGCTCGCCCTGAACACGGCCGTGGCCTTAGTTATATTCAGCACCAAAAAACTGGCAAAACCATCCTGTTATTTGTGCGAGAACAAGGCAAAGACGAAAACGGCAGAACTATGGGATTTGTAAACTACGGCGAGGTTAAATACCAAAGCCACAACGGCAGCCAGCCGATGAATATAACGTGGGAATTAACCAGCCCCATGCCAAGTGAAATGTGGCACGAGGCTGGGAAGTTAGCGGTTGGGTGATTAAAAATTAGAAAAGTCGTCTATGAATTATCTCCAATCTATCAACAAACACACCTTCCCCGTGATCACACCTGAAACTGAGTTAATGATGAGTAATTTACAGCATGGATGCTGTAAAAAGCGTAGCTTGGCCATGGATGGCCTACCTACGCTGGTTACGTTCACATCATTAACGTAAGTTGAAGATAAAGTGTGATCCTCGGGTGCGCCGTGGGATTCCAAAGGGCGTTCGGCGGCAGCCGCCCTTTGGTTGCCATCGCCAACGCGATATAACCTCGAATAGAGGTTTTTAAATCCTTTAAACCTACATCAAAACACCAATTTATGAGCGCGATATAAAATCGCACCTACATATTAATTACACCGAAATTTGAAAGCTTCGCTTTTCGCGTCAGCAAGCTCAACGCCTACGAGCGAACATTTAACCTTCAATTTAAACAAGCGCGATATAAAATCGCACCTACAACTATTCCACAACTACCTGTTTAAACCGCGCAAATGTTCGCATGCTTTCATCAGCAATCATTACTTCATAATCGGGGTTTTGAGCAATTAGCTCATATTGCCCATTTGGTAATTTATTAATTTTTCGCAGTAAATACTGGCCATCTCCGCCTATATCATCTCGCTCTATCGCGACAATTTGGCCGCGTAGCGATCCGGCTTTATCAGAGGTTATAAGCTCAAGTAGTAGTAAGTCGCCATCATAAATTGGGGCTTTACCGCCGTTCATAGAGTTACCCGATGCACGGGCTAAAAAATGTACGTTTGGATCAAGCTTGCCTGCACCAAAAGGTGCGTCCATTAATTCCATATCGCTTTCATCCCCTGTTTTAAAATGCCCGCAGGCAATTTTAATATTAGGGAAGTACGGCAGTTTTAATGCGTTATCTTGCGCGTTTGCTGTATCGGCAAGATCTTTAAACACTAACTGAGTTACATTGTCAGCTTCTTGCTCTGTATTTTGTTTCGTGGTTGGCGTTTTTACTTTTAGCCGCTGGTTGTATTTGGCTAAGGTGTATTCAACCAGCTCTAACACGGCGCTGTTTAGTAATTCGCATTTTTCTGCGGGTACGTCAAACGTGGCTTTTACGGTGTTGTTTTGTAAGGTAAACCATTGTGTGCCGTCTTTATTTTTATTGGTGTAGGCTTTAATTGGATTTTTACGCCAGTAGCTTTGCCATGTTTGCGAATCGGCAGCTGCTTGCTGTTCTTTAATAGGTAAATCGTGTTGCTTTAAATTCGGATGGCGCGCGAGTACCTTTGCACTCATTACAGCAAGTTCTGCAACTGTTGGGGGGTTAGCAAAGCCATTCAAAGCAACATACGCTTCAAGCAAAATAGCTTTAAAGCATTTGGTCATACTGGTTGTTTGTATGCCTTTATGTAAAAAGTCGTAAAACGGTGCTAATTGCTTGGCACTTTGCT
Source organism: Pseudoalteromonas sp. Z9A6 (assembly GCF_011378805.1). Lineage (NCBI taxonomy): Bacteria > Pseudomonadati > Pseudomonadota > Gammaproteobacteria > Alteromonadales > Pseudoalteromonadaceae > Pseudoalteromonas > Pseudoalteromonas sp. Z9A6. The sequence continues at coordinate 1,690 of NZ_WTKZ01000101.1, read as the reverse complement.
GTGCTTCGTCATCAATATTTTGTGTTTTAGCAATTAGATCAAACCAACTAGTGTAGTTGCTGTTTACCTTTTTTATATCGCCGTAGTGGTAGTAAAACTCGCTTAATGTAGGTAAATGCCCTAGTTGCTCGGCAAGTTGTGTTATATCTTCTAACGCTGTGGTGCGCTGTATATTGGCTAGCTGCTGCCAAAAGTTGGTAACTTTTAAGTCAATATTTATAAAGCAGCCATCAGCAAGGTTTGGTTTTTTAAGCTTTTTAACTACACCAGTTGGCGTGGTTTCATGAAGTAGCGCATAAGGTTTATTTAAAAAGCTGTGGTGGTTACCAATAAAATCGAGCACCACTAAATGTGTTTTACCTTCAAGAGTTCGTAAACCCCGCCCTAACTGCTGTAAAAAGAGTATTTTAGAGTCGCTTGGGCGCAGCATTAATATGGTATCAATGCTTGGTAAATCAGTCCCCTCGTTAAACAAATCAACGGTAAATAATACTTCAACTTGACGCTGTTCTAATTGTTTTAGTGCATCATTACGGCGTACTTTTGACTGGCTATGTACAGATAGCGCTTTTACACCCGCGTTATTAAATGCAGCCGCCATATAATCAGCATGTTTAGTAGATATACAAAAACCTAATGTGCGCTGCTGTTTGTATTGCTGCCACTGTAAAAGTGCGTGGTCTGCCCGTTTTTGGGTTGCAAATTTGTTTTCAAGTGCTGTTGGATCAAATCGGCCATTACGCCACGGAATAGCTTGGTAGTTTACGTTTTCATCCCAAATACCGTAGTAATGAAATGGCACTAACGTTTTTTGGTCTATCCCCTGCGTTAAGTTACGCTCAAATACTAGGTTGTTGTCGCATAACCCTAAAATATCAGCTTGGTCGGTACGCTCTGGTGTAGCTGTTAAACCCAGTAAAAACTTGGGTTCAAAGTAGTTTAAAAGCTGGCGATATACGCGCGCACTTGCATGATGAAATTCGTCAACAATAATGTAATCAAATGCTGTTGGTGCAAACTGCTTTAAGTGATTACTTCGGCCAATGGTTTGAATAGAGGCAAACAAACACTCAGCGTTTTTGTCTCGCTGTTTACCGTTATAAAACCCAGTAGATAAAGTAAGTAATTCAGAAAAAGTACGCTGTGCTTGCAAAAGTATTTCTTCACGATGCGCTACAAATAAAACACGTTTTGCTTTGAATTGTTTTACATCAAATGCACTTAACCATGTTTTACCCATACCCGTTGCTAAAACCACTAAGCCACGCTTAAAGCCCTCAGTACGCGTTTGCGCTAAGGCATTAAGCGCTTCAATTTGAGCTGGCCTTGGTGTTTTAGCTTCATTCTTTTCAATAACTTGCTCAGCTGTATCAGCGTGGTTTACCGATACAAACTGCTGTGTTTTACGCCGAGTAATGTAGCTATTTATCCATTCATGGCTTAAATGGGTAACAAATTCGTGATTAAAAATATTTTCAAAAGCTGTGCGAATACTTAAAAACTGCTTTGCTGCTTGGCTTGTTTTTGGTTGTGTATAATCGTGTCTAAAATTCCACTCATGCCCTTTGGTTAATGCGCTGGCACTAATATTACTTGAGCCAATAAAGGCACAGCCATCAGTAATCTCTTTTTTTTTTTTTTTTTTTATAAAAATATACGACTTCATATGAAAACTTTGATTACTGTGCGT